>DATBSX010000242.1:0-2507 GCA_036559565.1 Steroidobacteraceae bacterium
AAATCGAACTTCTCGAACAACCATAGCGCAAGCAGCGACTGGACGACAAAGCCGCCGGCGAAAGCATCGATGCTGAAAAGCGCTGCGAGCTTGTACACGATGCCGCGCGACGGCCCGAGCGGCGCTGACGTTCGGTTCTCCTTCATTGGAGCAATGCGGTGATAGGCGAGCCCCCCGAGAAAGCCGAGGAAGGCGTAGAAGCCGAACATGATCTTGATGGCGGCGATGGTGCCGACGCCGAGCGGCGCCAGCCACTCGGGCGTGGCCGCGGCAAGCGCGCCGATCGCCCCGGCGAGTGCGCCGATCAGGCTATAGCGGGCGAACGCCCAGGTGCGCCGCGCAGGCTCGACGGCGCCCGCGAGCACCGTGTGCTCGAGGGGGACGAACACGCTCGTGCTGCCGCCGGAAGGATTGATCGTGCCGACGAAGGCGACGATCAGGAGGACCGCATAGTCGTTCGCGGCCGCGTAGGCGAGTCCGCTCGCGATCATCAGCGCGGAAGCCGCGAGCAGCAGCCCGCGCACGTCGTATCGGGCGCCGAGGAACCCGGCGCCCAGGGTCAGCAGCGCCGAGCCCAACAGCGCCAGCGTCGCAACGAGGCCGACGTCGAACGCGGACAGGCCGAGCGTGGTGAGATAGACCGGCAGCAGGATGGCAACGAAGCCGTCGCCGAAGTCCCGCAACGCCCTCGCGAGGAAAACGCTGTTCATGAACCCTCCCATGCAGTCTTGGGACGGAAGGGTCCTGTGAGACCGGGTGACTGCGATCGACCCGGCTGGAGCGTTAAGTCTAAGCCTATGCGCCGACCTTGGACAGCACGTCGGCCTTGAGGAAGCGCTCGATGACGAGCATGAAAACGACCGAGGGCACGAGCAGCACGAGCGCCGTAATGGCCGCGATCTGGTAGTTGCCCGCGATGCTGGCGGTGAACATGAGGAGCGGCAGGGTGATGACGTCGGGCACGCCGACGAAGAACGTGCCGGTGAACTCGTCGAGCGACTCGAGGAACACGAAAATCGCGCTCGCCATTATTCCGGGGGCAGCGAGCGGCAGGCTGACGGTGAGGAAGGTGCGCAGCGCAGAGCCGCCGAGGTTGCGCGCCGCGAGCTCCAGATCGCGGTCCACGGCGGCGAACGCGGCCGCGGTGATCCAGACCGCGAAGACCAACCCGTGAACCGTGTGCACGAGGATCACGCCGAACATCGTGCCGTTCAGCTTGAAGTCGTAGAAGATGCGCGCAATGTTGATGTACACCGCGAGGCTCGGGAAGGCCTGCGGCATCAGGAAGGCGAGCAGGATCGCGGTGCGCCAGGGGAGCTTCAGCCGGGCAAGCGCATAGCCCGCGGGAATCGCGAGCGCCAGGCACGCCGCGACGGTGGAGAGTGCGATCCAGATGCTGGTCATCAGCGACGCCAGGGCATCGCCGCGCGGCTTGAACACCTGCTCCCAGAACTTCGTGCCGTAGCTGACGGGAAGCTTGTGCGGGAAGTACCACTGCTCGGCCGCCGCCCACAGGCCCAGGTTGGCGAGCGGCCCGAGCACAATGAACGCGAGAAGGCCGAAGACGATTCCACGGACGATCCAGGTCATCGGATGGATCTCTTGAGATAAAACCAAGCGCAGGCTGCGGTGAGCAGGTAAGAGATGAAGCCGAGCGCATTGGCGGTGCCGTAGTCGCCGTAGTTGTTGATGCGGAAAGCCATGTCGACCGTCATCATGGTCGGGGACTCGCCGCTGATCATGAGCGGCACTGACAGCACGCTCATCATGGTGACGAAGGAGAGGATCAGGCCGACCACCAGCGTGGGCATTACCTGCGGCACGAGGATCTCGATGAGGATCCGCAGGCGCGTTGCGCCCAAATTCCTCGCCGCCTCGATCGTCGAGCGGTCGAGCGAGGCCATGGCGCCGGCGACCAGCAGGGCGACGAAGGGGGTCTGCTTCCACACGAACGTAATCACGATGCCGCGCCAGTCGAGAAATCCCGTGGTCTGGTCGACCTCGAGGATGCCGAGCGCGACGAAGGTATTGTTCATCAGACCGTTCTTGGCGAGGAACGAGCGCATGCACTGCGCCGCGACGACGAACGGGATGAAAAGCGGCCAGCGGTACAGCCAGCGCAGGAGGGCCACCGCGCGCGGATTCTCGCCCAGCGTGAGGTAGCCGCCGACCGCGATCGAAGCAAGCGCGATCAGTAGCGTGGAGAACCCGATGATCACCAGCGTGAAGCCGATATCCACGCTGTAGAACTCGAACGCCTTGGCGAAATTGCCGAAGGTGAAACCGCCGCCCTTCGCCTCGAACGCCGTGACGAGCGAGTAGCCGAGGGGATAAACGAATAGCGCCAGCACCATCAGCAGTGCCGGCGCTACGAGGAGCGGCCCGAGCCGACCGCTATCGCGCATGCGCGACTAGGGAAGGCGTGAAGAAGTCGCCCCCGCGAAGGCGGGGGCCCAGTTTGATTTTTTGAGCAACATGGGTTCCCGCATTCGCGGGAACGACGGTTG
>DATBSX010000243.1:0-6684 GCA_036559565.1 Steroidobacteraceae bacterium
TAGATTCGTAGGTTTACAAACTTACGAATCTACGACCCGGCACCATTCGAAGTCGAAAACGGTGTGGCCGAGGCGCCTGCCTCGGTTCTCGAATCGCGTTGCCTCGCGTTCCGGCCGATCGACGCAACCGCCTGCCGGCGCGGCATTCGTGAATTCCCGCGAGGCTCCGAGGACCTCGAGCATCCAGGCGGCGTAGGGCTCCCAGTCCGTCGCCAACTTGAACCGGCCTCCCGGCTTGAGCCGGCTCGCGACAAGACTCGCGAAGACCGGTTGCACGATGCGCCGCTTGTGGTGGCGCTTCTTCGGCCAAGGATCGGGGAAGTAGAGCAGCACCTCATCCAGCGAGGCGGGCGGAATCTGCTGCGCCAGCACTTCGACCGCGTCGTGCGCGATGACGCGCACGTTCGTGAGCCCGAGGGATTCGACAGCGAGCAGGCAATGCCCGATTCCGGGCGGGTGCACCTCGACGCCGATGAAATCCTTCTCCGGCGCCCTGGACGCGAGGTCAACCAGCGTGTCGCCATTGCCGAAGCCGATCTCGACCACACGCGGCGCGCGGCGGCCGAAGACCGTATCGAGATCGAGGACGGAATCGGAATACGGAATGCCGAACCGCGGCAGCAATTCCTCGAGCGCGCGCGTCTGTGCGCGCGTGATGCGCCCGGTACGCAGCACATAGCTTCGAATCGCATGCCGCGGCGTGTTCACGTGCGGGCGATGAGGTCCGAAGTCAGTGCCGCGATATCGCGGCAGCCGGTCAAGGCCAGTGTTCGGTCTAACTCGTCCGCGAGGATCGAGATCGCCCGCGCGACGCCATGCTCGCCGCCGGCGGCGAGGCCATAGACCGGCGCGCGGCCGAGCAGCACGCCCTCGGCGCCGAGCGCGACGGCTTTCCCGATGTCGGAGCCGCGCCGCACGCCGCCGTCGACGAGGAGGGCGGCTCGCCCGCCCACGGCGCGAACGACCTCGGGCAAGGCATCGAGTCCGCTGATCGCGTCGTCGAGCTGCCGGCCACCGTGGTTCGAGAGCACGAGGCCATCCACGCCCGCCGCGACCGCGCGCTCGGCGTCGTCGGCGCGCAGGACGCCTTTCAGCAGGAGCTTGCGCGGCCAGCGGTCGCGAAAGCGCTTCACGTCGTCCCAGGAAAACGAGGCATCGAACAACCCGTGGCCGACGAAGGAGTTGACGTTCTGGCCCTCGCCGAGCTCGCGCTCGATGTTGACGAAGCGCGGGCGGCGCGTCGCGACCGTTGCCAGCCAGTGCGGACGCCGCAGCATGTCGAGCCGCGTTGCGAGCGTGAAGCGCTGGTGCGGCAGCAATCCGGTGCGCAGGTCCCGCTCGCGCTTTCCGGCGACCGGGAAGTCGCTCGTCAGCATGACGCATTCGAAGCCGGCATCCGCGGCGCGCTTCATGATCGCATCCGTGATGCGACGCTCCGCGAAGACGTAGGCCTGCAGCCACAGGCGCCCGGGTGCCTCGCGCGCGACATCCTCGACGAGGCTCATGGAGACCGTGGACATCGCAAAGGGCAGGCCCGCGGCTGACGCCGCGCGCGCGAGCGCCATGTCGCCGTCGCGCCAGGAGAGGCCGTTGAGTCCCGTCGGTCCGACGACGGCGGGCATCGCCGAGGGCGCGCCGAGCAGGCGAGTCGACAGGTCGCGCTTCGCGACGTCCACCAGCGTGTGCGGGCGGAACTTCAGGCGAGCAAAACCGTCGCGATTGTGCGCGAGCGCGCGCTCGTCCTCGGAGCCGCCGTCGACATAGTCGAAGACGAAGCGCGGCAGGCGACGCCGCGCGATTGCGCGCAGGTCCTCGATGTTGATGGCTTCGCTGAAATGCATGTGGGCCGCCTACGCGTTCTGCCCCGCGATCCGGCCGGAGAATACACACCCGCCGAGGAACGTACCTTCGAGTCCGCGCTTTCCATTCATGCCGCCGCCGCCGAAGCCCGCTGCCTCGCCGGCGGCATAGAGCCCGTCGATCGCGCGCCCGTTCGCGGCCTGCACGCGGGCGGCGAGGTCGGTCTGGATGCCGCCGAGGCTCTTGCGGCTGATGATGTGCTCGCGGATCGCCATGAGCGGGCCGGCGCCGCGATCCACGATCGGCTGGAATTTGCAGGTGCGAAGGCGATCTGCTGGCCAGCGCCGCAGCCACGCGATGCGCCGCAGCTGCTCGTCGTTGTGGAAGCGCTCGCCGCGACGGATGGCCCCATCGTAGGCGGCCACCGCGGATTCGACGGCGCCGAGATCCACGACATCGTCGCCATTCAGGGCGTTCATCCGCAGGACGAGGTCAGGCAGCGTCGCGGCCTGCACGATGTCCTCGCTGTTCCGCGTCAGCTCGTCCACGAGCCAGCGATTGCCGAAAAGGAGGTCACGCACGAATCGAAAGCGATTCTGGTCGCGTATCGCGGGATTGAACTCGGCGCCGGAGACCGCGAGTTCCCTGAGCGCGATCTTCCGGTTGAGCAGCTGCCAGCTGTAGCCGCCGGGCTCGCGGCAGATGCGCGCGACGAGATCGTGCGTGTCGAAGCCGGAGACGAGCGGCATCGGGCCGATGCGTTCGCCGCGCGCGTTGAGCCACAACGCGGACTTCGGCGGGATCAGCGAAAGCCCGTGGCCGGGCTTGCGCGGCCGCCAGTGGCGAATGCCGGCAGCGTAGTTCCATTGCCAGTCGAGATGCGTGACGGCGGCTCCCACGGCGGATGCCGCGTCATGCATCCGGCCGTCGGCATAGCGATGCGAGCCGTTCAGGATCACGGGTGGCGGCCGGCTCCATTCTGCCTGCCAGTGCCGCCGCACGCGCTCGATGTCGCCGCTGATGCCACCGGCGGCGATCACGACCGATTCACTCGCAATTTCGAATGCCTCGCCGCCCGGCTCGACCGTGCCGCGCACGCCCGCGATCCTGCCCGCGCGCGAGACGAGCGCATCCACGCGATGCCCGAAGCGCAGCTCCAGCAGGTCGCGGCGCGGATGCTCGAACAGCCGGCCGACGAGACGGTCGGAGAGCGCGCGACCGGTGCCCCAGACGAGATGGAAACGCGGCACGGAGTTGCCGGGCACGTACAGGCCGCGCTCGACCCACATCGGCATCGGCATGAAACGGATGCCGAGCGCGGCGAGCCAGTCATGCACGTCGTGCACGCTGCGTTCGACATAAGCCCGGGCCCAGGCGCAGGGCCAGGCGTCTTCGGGCGTGAGCTCACCGAAGGCGAGCCAGTCGGACAACCCGAGTTCGGCGCTGTCCTTGATGCCGCGGCGCCGCTGCAGCGGCGTGCCGGCAAACCAGAGGCCGCCAAAAGCCTCTTTCGCCTGGCCTCCGAGGTTCTCCTCGAGATCGCGGTCGAGCAGGACGACGCGCCGGCCGCGCCCGAGCGCCTCGATCGCCGCGACGACGCCGGCAATTCCCGCGCCGACGATCGCGATATCGGTGGAATGGCGATCCGTAAACATGAGCGAGTATATTCCGCGCGATGTCTGTCTCCTCGATCGCGCACCGCCGATTTTGGCTAGAATCCCTGGACACGAGCGGGTGTAGTTCAATGGTAGAACTGCAGCTTCCCAAGCTGCTAACGTGGGTTCGATTCCCATCACCCGCTCCATCATGAATACGTGGGCGTTCGCACTGGCAGGCGGCGCGCTGATCGGCCTTGCAGCGGCGCTACTGCTCTGGTCGATCGGTCGCATCGCGGGCATCAGCGGCATCGTCAACGGCATCGTGGAAGGGGCGCGCGGCGATCGCGCCTGGCGCATCGCTTTCATCGCCGGGATGATGATTGCGGGCGCCGCGACGCTGCAGTTCGTGCCGGCCCCCGCACGCGCGCAGACCGGCGCGACGCCGATTCTGCTCATCGCGGGACTTCTCGTTGGGTTCGGTACGCGCATGGGCAACGGCTGCACCAGCGGCCATGGTGTGTGCGGCCTGGGGCGGCTGTCGCGGCGCTCGCTCGCCGCCGTCGTCACGTTCATGGCCGCCGGCATGGCGACGGTTTACGTCATGCGCCACCTGGCAGGTGGCTCGACATGAGGGCCGCAGTGGTCGCTGCGCTCGTAGCTGGCGCGCTATTCGGCGCAGGACTTGCGCTGTCGTCGATGACCGATCGCCAGGTCGTGCTTGGATTCCTCGATGTGTCCGGCGCCTGGAATCCGACGCTTGCGTTCGTCATGGCAGGCGCCGTTGCGGTCACCGGCCCCGCGTTCCGGTCCGTGCGGCGCATGCCCGCGCCGGTGCTCGGCGGTGAGTTCCGGCTGCCCGCCAGCGATGTCATCGACCGCCGGCTGATCGTCGGCGCCGCGATTTTCGGGATCGGCTGGGGACTTGCGGGGTTCTGCCCGGGACCGGTGCTGGTCGGCGCTGCGGCGGGCTTGCGCGATGCCTGGATCTTCGTGCCGGCCATGCTGGCCGGCAGCTTCGTCGCCGGCAGGCTGGCTCGATGACCGCAGAGCGCGACCGGCTCGTCGCCGCGGCGCGCGGCGCCTGCGGGAGCGCGCACGCGCCGTACTCCGGCATCCACGTCGGCGTCGCGATCCGTTCTTCGGCGGGCGCGACCTATACCGGCACCAATGTCGAGAATGCGGCGTATCCGCTTGGCAACTGCGCCGAGGCGAGCGCGATCGGGGCCGGCGTACGCGCGGAAGGCAAGGCGTTCCGCATCGCGGAAACGGCGGTGTGGGCCCTCGATCACGAGGGCCGAGCGATCGCGATCTCGCCCTGCGGCGGCTGCCGCCAGAGAATCCACGAGTTCGCCGAGAACCCGCGCGTCAGCATCCACTTCCCCTGGGAAAACGGGGAAGTGCGCACGGCGAGCGTGAACGAACTCCTGCCTTACGCCTTCGAGCTGCCGGCGAGCCGCAACGGTCGCTGAGCGCGCGCCCGCGCGCGCACGTCCGACCAGCGCAAGAGCGAGAGCTTGCCGCCGTGCGTCTCGATCAACGCCGTGCAGTTCTCGACCCAGTCGCCGTCGTTGAGGTAGAGGATGCCGTCGATCTCGCGCGAGGCCGGGTGATGGATGTGGCCGCAAACGACGCCGTCGCAGCCGGCGCGCGCCGCCGCGCGTGCGGCCGATGCCTCGAACAGCGCGATGTAGGTGCGCGCATCGGACACGGACCGCTTGAGCCAGGCCGTAAGCGACCACTCCGGGAGCCCGATGATCCGCCGCGCGCGATAAAGCAGGTTGTTGGCCACGAGTGCGGCCGAGTAGAGCGCGTCCCCGAGCGCGACGCGAATCCTTCCGCAGCGGACCTCCGAGTCGAACTCGTCGCCGTGCAGCAGTAGCAGGCGCCGGCCGTCCACCGTGCGGTGCACGTGCTGGCGGCGGACCTCGACGCCGCAGATGCTCATGCCCACGAACTCGCGCGCGGCCTCGTCGTGGTTTCCAGGCAGGTACATGACGCGCACGCCCGAGCGGGCGCGGTCGACGAGCATGCGCAGGACGTCCTGGTGCGCCTGCGGCCAGCACACCGAGCGCCGCATCGCCCAGAAATCGATCAGGTCGCCGATCACGAAAATGTTCTTCGCGTCCATCTCGGCGAGGAACTCGAGCAACTCCGCCGCGCGGCAGCCCGACTGGCCGAGATGCACGTCCGAGATGAAGATGCTTTCGACTTTCACGGCGGAAAGCTTGGCCACGGGGCGTGAACGGACCGTTACAGGCAGATTAATTCTTTTTTACAATCCGGCAGTTAGGCTGCTAATCTCAAGCGGAACGTGATGAATTGGCTGCCCCAGGAAGCAATCCGCAGGAAGCGCGACGGTGAGGCCCTCGCCGCGCCCGAGCTCGCGCGGATCGCGGAAAGCATCGCCGACGGCAGTTTCTCGGATGGGCAAGTCGGCGCATTCGCGATGGCCGTGCAGCTGCGCGGAATGACGGCGGCAGAGTGCGCGGCGTTCACGATGGCGATGCGCGACACGGGCGACGTGTTCGACTGGCGCGGCGAGCCCACATCGGGACCCGTGCTCGACAAGCATTCGACCGGCGGCGTCGGCGACCTCGTATCCCTGGCGCTCGGGCCGATGCTCGCCGCCTGCGGCGCGCGCGTGCCGATGATCGTGGGCCGCGGGCTCGCGCACACCGGCGGCACGCTCGACAAGCTCGAGTCGATCCCCGGCTACCAGTCGCGCCCGCCGCCCGAGCGCGTTCGGCGCGCGATCCGCGAGGCCGGCGTCGCGATCGTCGGTACCGGGGACCGCATCGCGCCGGGCGACCGGCGGCTCTACGCGATCCGCGACGTGACGGCGACCGTCGATTGCCTGCCGCTGATCGTCGCCTCGATCCTCTCGAAGAAACTGGCGGCGGGACTCGACGCGCTCGTGCTCGACATCAAGCGGGGCAATGGCGCCGTGCTGCCGGAGCCCGAGCGCGGCCGCGAGCTCGCGCACGCGATGATCGCGACGGCAAATGCCGCGGGACTGCCGCTGACGGCGCTCCTCACCGACATGTCCGAGCCGCTCGCACGCTCGGCCGGCAACGCGCTCGAAGTCCTGGAGGCGGCCGCGATGCTGCGCGGCGCGACCAGCGATCCCCGCCTGGTCGAGGTCACGCTGGCGCTCGGCGCCGAGGTCCTGGTGCAGGGCGGGATCGCGAAAGACGCGAAAGCGGCGCGCGCGGTGCTCGCCCGCTCGATCACGAGCGGTACGGCGGCCGAGCGCTTTGCGCGCATGGTCGCGAGCCTCGGCGGGCCG
>DATBSX010000244.1:0-2025 GCA_036559565.1 Steroidobacteraceae bacterium
TCGGCCTTCCAGTCCGCGAGCATGTCCTTCAAGTCCTGCTCGCGCCCTGCGACCAGCCGTTCGAACTCGATTTGTCCGCGCGGGCTCAGATCGAAGCCGTGCGGCAATTCGAAGATCATGCCGGCGTCCGTCAGCCGGGCCAGCAGCTTCGCGGACCGCGCGCTGTCGAGCCCGAGCCGCCGCTCGAGATCCGTCTTGGTGCCAGGCCCCTTGCCCTCGCCGATACGCGCGAACAGCCACAACGCGTCGGGTTCGAGATCGATGCTCATGGCCTTCGCGCGCAGCTCGTAGACCCTCCACCGGTTCTCGTTACTGGTGACGCGTTCGACGATCCGCCTCAATTCCTCGAGCGAGGTCGCATCGCGCGGCATCTCGAAGGCGTCGCGCGGCTCCGCCTGAATGCTGGTGCGCAGCGGCACCTCCACCATCGCGAGCGAGAGCAGGAACGCGACCAGCGCCAGCAGCGCCGCCGTCTCGAACACGGGATGCAAAGCCTCGACGAAGATCGCCAGGTACTGCGATTTCAGGGGCTCGGACAGCGCCGCGATCACTGCGGGGTCCGTCAGCGCCCCGGCAGCCTCGGGTAGCTTCGTGCGCACGGCAGCTTCCACGACGAACGCGAAAATGCCCCCGAACAGCGCGGCGCCGACCGAACCCCCGATGGAACGGAATAGCGTGGTTCCCGACGTCGCGACGCCGAGCTGCTCGTAGGCGACCGCGTTCTGCACCGCCATGACGAGAATCTGCATGACCATGCCGAGCCCCAGGCCGAGCAGCAGCATGTACCATGAGGCTGTCGCAGCCGGCGTGCCGGCATCGATGCGCGAGAGAAGGAACAGCGCGACCGTCATCAGCGCCGTGCCCGCTGTGGGAAATATCTTGTAGCGGCCGATGCGGCTGATGATCTGCCCGCTCGTGATCGAGCTGACGAACACGCCGAGCATCATCGGCGTCAAATGCAGGCCGGCGCTCGTCGGGTCGAGCCCCTTCACGACTTGCAGGTAGACGGGCATCAGCGTGATCGAGCCGAACAGCGCCATGCCGACGATGAATCCGACGGACGTGGCAATGAAGAACGCGCGATTCTGGAACAGCGACAGCGGCAGCAACGGGTCCGTGGCGTGCTTTTCCACATATACGAACGCGGCGATCGAGGCGGCCGCGAGGAGTGACATCGCGAACAGACTGACCGGCGCCTCTGTAAACAGCGAGAGCCCAATACTGGTAATGAGCGTGATGCAGGTGAGGGCGATGGCGAGCAGCGCGGCACCCGCGTAATCGATGGAGACGTCGGCCCGGCGTCGATGCGAGCGGAACGTCGCGTTGATGACCGCGAGCGCGAGCAGGCCGAGCGGCAAGTTGATATAGAAGATCCAGCGCCACGATAGGTGATCGACGATGAACCCCCCGGCAAGCGGGCCGATGACCGTGGATATGCCGAACACGCCGCCGAAGAATCCCTGATAGCGCCCGCGCTCGCGCGGAGGAACGATGTCGCCGACGACGGCGATGGCGGTGACGATCAGCCCGCCGCCGCCGAGGCCCTGCACGATGCGGAAGGCGATCAGCTCGGGAAGGTTCTGCGCAAGCCCGCACAGCGCCGAGCCGATCAGGAAGATCACGATGGCCGCTTGCAGCACGATGCGGCGGCCGAACAGATCCCCGAGCTTTCCGTAGAGCGGCACGACCACGGTCGTAGACAACAGGTAGGCGGTCACGATCCACGACAGGTGCGTAAGCCCGCCGATCTCGCCGACGATGGTGGGCAGCGCGGTCGAGACGATGGTCTGGTCGAGGGACGCGAGCAGCAGTACGAGGACGAGGGCCGAGAACACAGCCATGCGCTCGCGCGGGCTTGTTTCGCTTTCGGGACGGGGCTCGGCCGCGCGCTGCATGTGGTTCGATCCGGTGAGGTGTGAGGCTGGTGGTCGTGTCGTGAGCAACTAGGACGATTCTAGGGCGCGGCGGCGGGACGGTTGAGAAACGTCCTGTTAGCTGGCGATCCGTCTGCGGCAATTGGGACTT
>DATBSX010000245.1:0-4737 GCA_036559565.1 Steroidobacteraceae bacterium
ACTCTCTCGTCCTGGTGCTCGGCTTCCTTCCGGCGTTCGCCGCTGATCGTGATCACGTTCTCCTCGACCGTGACTTTCACGTCTTCCTTGCTCACCTCGGGCAGCTCGGCCTTGATGAGGTATGCGGTCTCGGTCTCGGAAATGTTGGCCACAGGCGTCCAGGCCGGCACATCGCCTTCGTCCACGCCGCCCTGGCGCGCAGCCGCCAGCCGGCCGAAGAACGGGTTGTAACGCGCGAACAGGCCGTCCAGTTCACGCAAGGGTTCAAAGCGTATCAGTGTCATCGTCGTATCTCCTTTTGCCCCCGGCGGGCTTGGCATGCTGAATGGGATCGCCCGCGGCCGGTTTCAAGGCCCGTTCGGGCCGGAATCGGGCATTGACCTTGCGGTTTGCTAGGCATCGGCCCGCGCCCGTAAACTCGGTGGAGGCAGGCCGGCAGCCTTTCGGCGTGCGTGAACGAGGGAGTCCATGGGCCGCGATCACAACCCCGTGCCCGGCAAGTGGTACGAGAGTCTCGACGACGAAGAGGTCTTCAAGGTCCTGTCCGTGGACGAGGACGCGGAGCTCATCGAGCTGCAATACGAGGACGGCGACATCGAAGAGATCGACTACGAGACCTGGCAGGAGCTCGATCTCGACCTCACGGACGAGCCGGAAGGCTGGTCGAGTTCCGATGACGACGATGAGGACGACGACGACCTCGACGACGACGACGACGACGATGACGACTGGGATGATGACGAGGACGAGGACGACGACGAGGAAGACGACGGGTACGGCGATCGCGACGACTATTGATCCCGGAACCGCAGCCGGCAACTGCCTGCACTGGAACCTGCTCGACGGTCCCCGGTCCAAGGGACAGGACACCCCGGGGCCTGCCGCATGAAAACCGCACTCCTCGCGATTCCCGCATTCCTCCTCGCCGCCTGCGTCAGCTCGGGTCCTGAGTCGCAACTCGGCAAGCAGGACAAGGAACAGCAGCGCATCGTGTTGACGCGCACCAGCGACTGCGTCTACCAGTCCACGATCGACGGCTTCGACGCGCTCGACAATACGCACCTCGTCCTCTACAGCATGGGCCAGCGCAAGGCCTACCTCGTGGAACTAACCGGCGCCTGCTTCGACGTGAAGGACCTGTCGTCGCTCGCCGCCGTCGATGGCGACAATAACGGGCAGATTTGCGGCATCGGCCGCGACTCCATCGTCTATCAACGCATGGGCAGGGTCGAGAACTGCCGCATCCTCGGCATGCAGGAGCTCTCGAACGAGCGCCGCATCGAGCTCGGCGTCGGGGCACCGCCGCCCAAGCCGAAGAAGGCGGACAAGCCGAAGCCGGAAGACAAGCCGGCCGAATCGAAATAACCGCCGCCTCAACGCGCAAGTCGCGCCCCTGCGGTCCGGCGCGGCGGTCAGTAAGATGGCCGCCATGAATCGCCCCGTCTCGGTCGTGCCGGCGGCCGCCCTGCAGGCACTGAAAGACATTCTCGGCCCGGGCGGCTGGCTCGAGACCGCCGCCGATCGCGAGCCTTTCGAAATCGACTTCCGGCGGCTGCATCGCGGCAGGACGCCGCTCGTCGCATTGCCGGATTCGACCGCGCGCGTTGCAGGCCTCGTCGAGTTGTGCGCGCGCGAGCGCATCGCCATCGTGCCCCAGGGCGGCAACACCAGCTATTGCGGCGGTGCGACGCCGCGGCCCGGCGGTCACGAGATCCTGCTGTCGCTGCGGCGCATGCGGAAGATCCGCGCGGTGTCCGCGCAGAATGACTCGCTGACCGCGGAAGCGGGCTGCGTGCTCGCCGAACTGCAGGCCGCGGCGTCCGCCGTCAACCGGCTGCTGCCGATGTCGCTCGGCTCCGAGGGCAGCGCGACGCTCGGCGGCATCGTCTCGACCAATGCCGGCGGCACGGCCGTGCTGCGCTACGGCATGACGCGTGCCCTCGTGCTCGGACTCGAGGTCGTGCTGCCGGACGGGCGCGTGCTGAACCAGCTCTCGGCGCTGCGCAAGGACAATACGGGCTATGACCTCAAGCAGCTTTTCATCGGCGCCGAAGGCACGCTCGGCGTCGTGACGGCGGCGACGCTGCGCCTGTTTCCGCAACCCGCTGCGGTTGCGACCGCCTTCATCGGCCTCGGCACGCCGGCCGCTGCGGTCGAACTCCTCGGCAGCCTGCACGAAGCGCTCGGCGACACGGTGACGACCTTCGAGCTCGTGCCGCGCGTCGCGCTCGAATTCACCGGCCGGCATGTCGCGGGTGCGCGCGACCCGTTCGGCGAGCCGCATGCATGGTACGTCCTCGCCGAAGCCACGCTCGCGGCGGCTGACGACGCATTCGTCGCGCGCTTCGAGGCCGCCCTCGCCGCGGCGATCGAACGCGGCCTCGTCGAGGATGCGGTCACGGCGGCGTCCGGGGCGCAGCGCGATGCCCTGTGGCGGCTGCGCGAGACGATTCCGGAGGCCCAGGCGAAGGAAGGCGCGAGCCTCAAGCACGACATCTCGGTCGAGCCGGCGCGGCTGCCGTCATTCATCGAAGCAGGCCGCGCCCTGCTCGAGCGCCTCGCACCCGGCGCGCGCCTCGTGGCCTACGGCCACCTGGGCGACGGCAACCTGCACTTCAACCTCAGCGAGCCGGCCGGTGGCGACGGCGGCAGGCTCGCGGGCCAGGCCGATGCGATCCGGCGCGCCGTGCACGACCTCGTCGCCGCGCATGGCGGCAGCATCAGCGCGGAGCACGGCATCGGTCAGCTCAAGGTGGGCGAGCTCGAGCGCTACGAGGATCCCGCGGCCCTCGATCTCATGCGGCGCATCAAGCGCGCGATTGACCCGCATGGCATCATGAATCCAGGCAAGGTCTTGCGGGACAGCGAGTGAACCCTTGAGCGAACAGCCCGCTGGCCAACTGCCTCGCCGCCTGGGCCTGTTTTCCGCGATCGCCGTCGTGATCGGCATCACGATCGGCAGCGGAATCTTTCGCGTGCCTGCCGAGGTCGCCACGCAGTCCGGTGCGGCCGGCGCGATGCTGCTCGTCTGGATCGCGGGCGGGCTCGTCACCCTGTGTTTCGCGCTCCTGCTCGCGGAGCTCGGATCGATGTTCCCGCAAGCCGGCGGGCTTTACGCCTTCGTTCGCGAGTCCTGGGGTCCGCTGCCCGCCTTCCTGTTCGGCTGGACGTACCTGCTCATCAATCCGGCCGGCTGGGCCGCCATCTCGATGGTATTCGCCGAGTACCTCGGCAAGTTCGTGCCGCTGACCGAGACCGGCCGCCGCGGCGTCGCACTCTGCCTGATCCTCGCGCTCTCGTTCGCCAACTATCGGTCGGTGCGGCTCGGCGCGTCGATCCAGAATGCCTTCAGTTCCGCAAAACTGGTGGCGCTCCTCGCGCTCGTGCTGTTCATCCTGGCGCTCGGCGACCCCGCGGGCGGGACATTCGCCGCGCCCATATCCTGGGCGCCGAAGTCGACGGCCGGGTTCCTGATCGCGCTGGTCGCCGTGCTCTGGGCCTACGAGGGCCTCGCGACCTTCTGCAGCATGATCGGCGAAGTCCGGGACCCGCAGCGCAACGTTCCGCGCGCGCTTTTCATCGGCCTTTGCCTCGTGATGCTGCTCTACGTGGCCGCCAACCTGGCGTACCTCTACGTCCTCCCGCTCGACGTCGTCCAGCGTTCGCCACTCGTCGCCGCGGACGCGAGCCAGCGCGTGCTGGGCGCGGGCGCCGCAGCGCTGATCTCGGCGCTCGTGATGATCTCGACGTTCGGTGCGGTCGCCTGCTCGAGCATGGCGGACCCGCGCGTCTTCTTCGCGATGGCGCGCGACGGCAACTTCTTCGCGTCCATCGGCCGCATTCACCCGCGCTTCGAGACGCCGCACGTCGCGATCATCGCCGCGACCGTCATCGCCTGCGCCTACGTGAGCATCCGCAGCTTCGAGCAGCTGGCGGCGACTTTCGTGCTCGGCCTGATGCCGTTCTACGTCCTGGCGACGCTTGGGGTCGCGAAGCTGCGCCGTACGCGGCCGGACATCGTGCGCCCCTATCGCTGCCCGGCTTACGGCCTCGTGCTCGTCCTCTACGTCACGGCGGCGGCCATCGTGCTCGGCAACGCGCTGCTGCACGCGCCGCAGATCACGGCCATCAACATCGGGATCTCCGCCGCGGGCATCCCGGTCTATTTCGCCTGGAAGAAATTCAGCCGCTGACGCGGCCGTTCAGACCTGGTTGCCGGCGGGCTGGCTCCAGGTGCTGTGCTCGCGGATCAGGCCTTCCTGCGCGACGCTCGCGACCAGGCGGCCGTCGCGCGTGTAGATCATCCCGCGACTGAATCCGCGCGCGCCCGATGCACTCGGGCTCTCGATCGCATAGAGCAGCCATTCGTCCACCCGCAGGTCGCGGTGGAACCAGATCGCGTGGTCGATGCTCGCGAGCTGCAGGTCGAAGAAGCTGACGCCGTGCGGCATCGTCGCGGTCGCGAGCAGGTGGTAGTCCGAGACGTAAGTCAGCAGGCAGCGATGGAGGGATTGGTCGTCCGGCAGTCGCCCGACCACGCGGAACCAGACCAGCTTGCTGGCCGGCCGCTTCTCGCGCGTGACGTAATCCATCGGGTTCACGGCGCGGAACTCGAAGGGACGCTGGTTGCGGAAATAGCCCGTGACCTTGTGCGGCGCCTTCGCGAGGAGCTCCGACTCGATCTCGCCGAGGTCGCGCAGCTCTTCGGGCGGCGGCGCCTCCGGCATCGGCGACTGG
>DATBSX010000246.1:0-9621 GCA_036559565.1 Steroidobacteraceae bacterium
AGGTGCCGTCGCTACTCGTAGACATCTCCCAGACGGGCCTCGCGGCCGGCTTGCAGGAGCGCCTGTTCCAGCCGGGCACGGAGACCCGCAAGGACTTCTACGCAGAGCTGCCGATCAAGATCCAGCTCACCGGCGGATACCACGAGTTCGGCCTGTTCGTTTCCGGCATCGCGGCGCTTCCGCGCATCGTGACGCTGCACGACATCGAGATCACGCGCAGCGGCCGCACCGGCAGCAGCCGCAAGGGTGCGCCCGCGCCGTCGGACGAGCTGACGCTCAACCTGACCGCGAAGACCTACCGCTACCTCGACGAGGACGAAGCCTCCGCCGAGGCCTCAGCCGACGACAAGGACGCCAAGGGCAAGAAGGGCAAGACGCGGCGTGAGCGCGAACAGGAAAAGAAGACATGAGCCAGGAACGCATGCGCAAGATCCTGACGGCCGGCGGCATCGCCGTGACGCTCGCGCTCGCCGGCTGCGGCGACGGACTCGATGACCTGCGCGCCGACATCGCGAAAGCCAAGCAGCGGCCGGGCGGCCGCATCCAGCCGCTGCCGGAAGTGCGCCCGTACGTCAGCCACGAGTACATGATGGCGGATCGGCGTTCGCCGTTCCTGCAGAGCCTCGCCGGCGAGAACCCGACCGGGCCGCGGCCGGACTCGGCTCGCCCGCGCGAATACCTCGAACAGTTCCCGCTCGACACGCTGAAGATGGTCGGCACGCTCCGTCTCGGCGCCGGGAATTACGGCCTGGTCCAGACCAAGGACGGGCTGATCCATCGCGTGTTGCCGGGCAATCACCTGGGCCAGAACGACGGCCGCGTGATGTCCGTGAATGACGCGAAGATCGTTGTGGTCGAGATCGTGCCTGACGGTCTTGGCGGTTACCTCGAGCGCCCTGCGGCGCTGGCCCTTGCCGAATGATTTCTGGGAGTAAAGTCTGATGGCTGGCAACAACCGGACAACGGTGTGGAACATGAATATGGCACGCGGCTCCTTGCAGTGGCTGGGAAGCGCATTGGCCATCCTGGCCATCGCGTG
The DNA here is from genome assembly GCA_036559565.1 of Steroidobacteraceae bacterium. Taxonomy (GTDB): domain Bacteria; phylum Pseudomonadota; class Gammaproteobacteria; order Steroidobacterales; family Steroidobacteraceae; genus SCUD01. The sequence goes on from DATBSX010000246.1 coordinate 1,040, forward strand.
GACCCAGTTCGCGCATGCCGAAGGCGCAGCCCGGCTGACCTCGGTCGAAGTGCTGCCGATGCAGGGATCCACCCTGCAGGTCAGGCTGCACATCGACGGTACGGCGCCACAACCGCTGACGTTCACGATCGACAAGCCCGCGCGGCTTTCGGTCGACCTGCCTGACGTCGGCCTTGCGCTCGACAACCGGCGCATCGACGTCGGCGCCGGCGGCGTCGACACGATCGTCGCGGCCGAAGCCACCGGCCGCACGCGCGTCGTGTTCAACCTCGATTCACTCGTGCCGTACACGGCCGTCGCCGAGGGCGACAGCGTGCTCGTGACGCTCGGCGCCTCGCCTGCCGCACAGGCGGCCGCCGCGACGATCCCGCTCCTGCAGACCGCCCCGGCCGGCGCGCGCAGCATCAGCGGCGTCGACTTCCGCCGTTCACCCGAAGGTGCCGGCCGCGTCGTGGTGCAGCTGTCGGATCCGGCGACGCCCGCGAGCCTCAAGCAGGAAGGCAACCGCGTGATCGTCGACTTCACCGGCGTTTCGATCGGTGAAGACGTCGTGAAGCGCTACGACGTCGTCGACTTCGCAACCCCGGTGACGATGTTCGACGCGATGCGCCTCGGCAACGGCGCGCGCCTCGTGGTCACCGCGAGCGGCGACTTCGAGCAGCTCGCGTACCAGACCGACAACCAGTACGTGGTCGAAGTCCGCCCGCGCGCCCGTGCGACGGCCGCCGTCACGGAGAAGGAAAAGGTCTACACGGGTGAGCGCCTCACGCTCAACTTCCAGGACATCGACGTGCGCCCGCTGCTGCAGCTCCTGGCTGACACCAGCGGCCAGAACATAGTCGTGTCCGACTCGGTCAAGGGCCGCGTCACGCTGCGCCTGCAGAACGTCCCCTGGGACCAGGCGCTCGACATCGTCCTGAAGACCAAGGGCCTCGACATGCGCCGCAAGGACAACGTGATCCTGGTGGCGCCGCAGGCGGAGCTCGCGTCCCAGGAAAAGGCGGAGCTCGAAGCGCAGAAGGACATCCAGGAGCTGGCGCCGCTGCGCACCGAGTTCCTGACCGTCAACTACGCGAAGGCGACCGAGATCGCGCGCCTCGTGAAGTCGGCGGGCGGCGGCTCGCTGCTCTCGCAGCGCGGCAACGTGACCGTGGACGAGCGCACCAACACGCTGCTCGTGCAGGACACGTCGGAGAACCTCGCCGCGGTCCGCTCGATGGTCGCGACGCTCGACATCCCGGTCCGCCAGGTGCTGATCGAGTCGCGCATCGTGATCGTCTCCGACGACTTCAGCCGCGAGCTCGGCGTCCGCGCCGGATTCACGCGCGTCTCCGACGACGTCAAGGACCTGATGGCGGTCAGCGGCAGCGCGCAGGCGACCGACTCGATCATGGGTTCGGCCCTCGACAACCTGGCGAACACGGGCCAGCCGTTCCCGGTCGATGTCCCGTTCGGGCCGGCGTTCGAGCGCTACAACGTGAACATGCCGGTCGCGAACCCGGCGGGCCGCATCGCGCTCTCGATCCTCGACTTCGACGATTTCCTGATCGACCTCGAGCTGTCGGCGGCGCAGAACGAAGGCCGCGGCGAGATCAAGTCGACCCCGCGCGTCATCACGGCGAACCAGCGCGAGGCGATCATCGAGCAGGGCGTCGAGATCCCGTACCAGGAGTCGGCCTCCTCGGGCGCGACGACGACGCAGTTCAAGAAGGCGGTGCTGTCGCTCAAGGTCACGCCGCAGATCACGCCGGACGATCGCGTGATCCTTGACCTCACCGTCACCAAGGACAGTGTCGGCCAGCTCGTGCCCTCGGCGACCGGCGGCTTCGTACCCTCGATCGATACGCGCAACATCCAGACCCAGGTGCTCGTGAAGGACGGCCAGACGGTCGTGCTGGGCGGCATCATGGAGACGGAGCGCCGCGACTCGGTCAAGAAGGTCCCTGGCCTCGGCGACGTGCCGGTCCTCGGCAACCTGTTCAAGTCCAAGAGCCGGATCAATAACAGGGACGAATTGCTGATATTCGTCACACCGAAGATCCTGCGCGAAGGCTCCTCGACGGAGTGATCGCGGCGGGCCCGGCGTTCCGGGCCCCATCGATGACCAGAAACGGCCGCCTCCGGGCGGCCGTTTCCTTTTGAAGAGAAGGGGTTGGCGGCGGGGAGAGTCGGAGGGGACAGTCCCCTTTGGCTAAAGGCTCGGGGGCGCGGTAAGGTCGCGGGGCCAAAGGGGACAGTCCCCACTCGCAGCACATGACACGCAGCGTTTTTCTAATCGGCCCGATGGGCTCCGGCAAGACCGCGGTCGGGCGCGCGCTCGCCCGCCGCCTCGGCCTGCCATTCGCCGACAGCGACGCCGAGGTCGAGTCGCGCACCGGGGTCGACATCGCCTACATTTTCGAGCGTGAGGGCGAGGAGGGCTTCCGTATCCGCGAGCGGGACGCGATCGACGCATTGACCCAGGCCACCGGCATCGTGCTCGCGACGGGCGGCGGCGCGGTGCTCCTGGCCGAGAACCGCGAGCGGCTCGCCGCGCGCGGGACCGTCGTCTTCCTCGACACGACGATCGAGCAACAGCTCGAGCGCACGCGCCGCAGCCGCCACCGGCCGCTCCTGGCCGGCGCCGACCGCCGCGAGAAGCTCGAGGAGCTCGCGAAGGTGCGGGACCCGCTCTACCGGTCGATCGCCGCGGTCACGATCCAGACCGACGGGCGCGCGCCGGTCGCAGTCGCCGGCGAAATCGCGCGCGCGCTGAAGGAATCCTGAGCATGCAGCGGCTCGAAGTGAAGCTCGGCAAGCGCGCCTACCCGATCCTGATCGGGCCCGGGCTGCTGCGCTCCCGGGAACTGCTCCCCGCGCAGGCGGAAGCCGCGCGGCTCCTCGTCGTGACCGACGACGTGGTGGGGCCGCTCTGGATGCCGAAGCTGGAGCAGGGGCTCGCGGGCCGCGCATTTGAAATCTGCGTGCTGCCGGGCGGCGAGGAACAGAAGACGCTCGGCAACGTCGCGCTCGTCATCGACGCGCTGGTCGCCGCACGGCTCAACCGGGACGGTGTGGTGCTCGCGCTCGGCGGCGGCGTGATCGGCGACGTCGCGGGCTTCGCGGCGGCTTCCTACCAGCGCGGCATCGCGATCGTGCAGCTGCCGACGACGCTGCTCGCCATGGTGGACTCCTCCGTCGGCGGCAAGACCGGCGTCAACCATCCGGGCGGCAAGAACCTGATCGGCGCTTTCCACCAGCCCACGGCCGTCATCGCCGACACGGAGACGCTCTCGACGCTGCCGGACCGGCAGCTGCGGGCGGGGCTCACGGAGATCGTCAAGGCGGCACTCGTCGCCGACGCCGGCTTCTTCGCCTGGCTCGAGGCCCACGTGCCGAATTTGCTTCGGCGCGATCCCGCCGCGCTCGAAGAAGCGATCCGGCGCGCCTGCGCGATCAAGGCCGCGATCGTCGTCGAGGACGAGCGCGAGCAGGGACGGCGCGCGCTGCTGAATCTCGGCCACACCTTCGGCCACGCCATCGAGGCCGGCGCCGGCTTTGGGACCCTCCTGCACGGCGAGGCGGTCGCCGCGGGGCTCGTGCTGGCGGCCGAGCTCTCCGCGCGCACCGGGCGGCTGCCGGGCGCCGATTGCCTGCGCGTGCGCGAGCTCCTCGCATCCGCGGGGCTTCCGGTCGATCCGCCGCGGCTCGGGCGCGCGCGCATGCAGGAGCTCATGGCGATGGACAAGAAAGTGAAAGGCGGGCAGGTCCGCCTCGTGCTGCTCGACGGCATCGGCCAGGCGGTCATCACGGCGGATTATCCGCCGGAGGCGCTCGCATCGCTGCTCGAGGAACGGACGGGCCCATGAGGCGCGGCCGCGATCCCGATGCGGGCCTCGCGCCCTATGCGGCGCTCGAGCGCACGTCGCGCGGCCGGCGCCATCCCGAGCCGCTCGCGGATTACCGCGGCGAGTTCCAGCGCGACCGCGACCGCATCATCCACTCGAACGCATTCCGGCGGCTCGTCTACAAGACGCAGGTCTTCATCAGCCATGAAGGCGACATGTACCGCACGCGGCTCACGCACTCGATCGAGGTCGCCCAGATCGGGCGCTCGGTCGCGGGCGCGCTCTTCCTGTCGGAGCCGCTGACCGAGGCCATCTGCCTCGCGCACGACCTCGGGCACACGCCCTTCGGCCATGCGGGCCAGGACGTCCTGAACGACTGCATGCGCGAATACGGCGGGTTCGAGCACAACCTGCAGTCGCTGCGGGTCGTCGACGAGCTCGAGGAGCGCTACGCGGAATTCCGCGGGCTCAACCTCTGCTTCGAGACGCGCGAGGGCATCCTGAAGCATTGCTCGCTCGCGAACGCGCGCCAGCTGGGAGACCTGGGGACCCGTTTCATCGAGCGCCGGCAGCCGGGCCTCGAAGCCCAGATCTCGGATCTCGCCGATGCCATCGCCTACAACAATCACGACGTGGACGACGGGCTGCGCTCGGGACTGGTCTCCGTCGAAGAGCTTCGCAGCGTGGCGCTGTTCGCGCGCCACCACGACGCCGTCCTCGCCCGCTACGGCGAGCTGCCCGGGCGGCGCCTGGTGCACGAGATCATCCGGCGCATGATCCACGAGGTCGCGAGCGACCTGATCGAGGAGTCGGCGCGCCGCATCGCGGCCGCGGAGCCCGCGGACATCGAGGCCGTTCGCGGCCAGCCCGGGCCGCTGATCGGCTTTTCGGAGGCGCGCGACGCCGAGCACCGGCAGATGAAGAAATTCCTGCGCACGAAGCTTTACCGCCACGAGAAGATGCAGGCGGCGCGCATGGGCGCGGGCACCGTGCTCGAGGGCCTGTTCCGCGGCTTCATGGCGGACGTCTCGCGGATGCCGCCGGAGCATCGGGACGCAGCGCTCGCGATGGAAGCCCAATCGGGCACCGCCGGCCGCGCGCGCGCGGTCGCCGACTACATCGCCGGGATGACGGATCGTTACGCATTCCAGGAACACGCGAGGCTGGTAGCATGAGCGCCCGCCAGGAGGATCGAGTGAGCCGAGCCGCCGTACCCGCGCGCGATCGCCTTATATTCGCGATGGACGTTCCGACCGCGGACGCCGCGCGCCGGCTTGTGGACCAGCTCGGCGACTCGATCACTTTCTACAAGCTCGGCCTCGAGGTCTTCACGTCAGGCGGCGCATTCGAGCTGCTCGACTGGATGGTCGGGCACGGCAAGAAGGTCTTCCTCGACCTCAAGCTGTTCGACGTGCCGGCGACCGTCGCAGGCGCGGTGCGAAACCTGCGGAATCGCGGTGTGACGTTTGCGACGGTGCACGGCAACCAGGCGATCATGGAAGCGGCGGTGGAAGCCGCGGATGGCGTCGGCATCCTCGCGGTGACGGTGCTGACGAGCCTCGACCGCGGCGACCTCGATGATCTCGGCTTCCAGTGCGACGTCGAGCAGCTCGTGCTCTCGCGCGCGCGGCGCGCGCTTGAAGCCGGCTGTGCCGGCGTCGTGTCGTCGGGCCTCGAGGCGAAGATGCTGCGCGCGGGCGTGGACGACCGGCTGATCGTGGTGACGCCCGGCATCCGCCCGGTCGAGAACCGGCCGGTGGATGACCAGAAGCGCGTCGTCGGCGTGGCCGAGGCTTTCGGCAACGGCTCGGACTACATCGTCGTCGGCCGCCCCATCCGGGATGCCGCCGATCCGCGCATCGCGGCGGAAGCGATCCAGGCGATGATCGCGGGGCTGTTCCCGCGCCCATGAGCGTGCTCGCGAACGACCGGCTGCTGCGCGCGCTGGTGCGCGAACCGGTGGACCGGACGCCTGTCTGGATCATGCGGCAGGCCGGCCGTTACCTGCCGGAGTACCGCGCGACTCGAGCCAGGGCAGGAAGCTTCCTGGGCCTGGCCACGAATCCGGAACTCGCCTGCGAAGTCACGCTGCAGCCGCTCGAGCGCTTTCCGCTCGACGCCGCGATCCTCTTCTCCGACATCCTGATGATCCCGATGGCCATGGGCGTCGGGCTCACGTTTGCGGAAGGGGAGGGGCCGCGCATCGAGCGGCCGCTGCGCAGCGGCGCCGACATCGACGCGCTGCCGGTGCCCGACCCGGCGCGCGAGCTGAGGTTCGTCATGGATGCGGTGGCGCTCATTCGCCGCGAGCTCGCGGGGCGCGTGCCGCTCATCGGTTTCGCCGGATCGCCTTGGACCGTCGCGACGTACATGATCGAAGGCAGCAGCAGCCGCGATTTCGTGCATTCGAAGGCGCTGATCGCGGGCGACCCCAAGGCGCTGCACCGGCTGCTCGCGAAGCTCGCGCACGCGACCACGGACTACCTCAATGCCCAGGTCGAAGCGGGCGCACAGGCCGTGATGATCTTCGACACCTGGGGCGGGATGCTGAAGGCGCCGGAGTTCCTGGAGTTCTCGCTGGCCTACATGGAGCGCATCGCCGCGGGGCTCGTGCGCGAGCGCGAAGGCAGGCAGGTGCCGCTCATCCTCTTCACCAAGGGCGGCGGCGCCTGGCTCCCGGACATGGCGGCGTCGGGCGCCGATGCGCTCGGCATCGACTGGACGATGGAGCTCTCGGATGCGCGCCGCGCGGTCGGCGACCGCGTCGCGCTGCAGGGCAACCTCGACCCGGCGGCGCTGTTCGAATCGCCCGAGGCCATCCGCGCACACGTCGCCCGGGTGCTCGAAAGCTATGGTCACGCCGAAGGCCACGTCTTCAACCTTGGCCACGGCATCCAGCCCGGCGTAGACCCGGACCACGTCGCCGCGCTGGTTGCGGCCGTGCAGGAGCTGTCGCCGGCGTATCACCGCTGACGGAAATTGGAGGGGACAGTCCCCTTCGTGCCGCTACTTGAGGCGTAGCTCGTCGCGCAGCGTCCGCCGCAGGATCTTGCCGACATTCGTCTTCGGCAGCTCGCTGCGGAAATAGATGAACTTGGGGATCTTGTACGGCGTCAGCTCGAGCTTGCAGTGGGCGATGACGTCATCGGCCGTGAGCGCCGGGTCTTTCTTCACGATGAAGAGCGCAACGACCTCGCCCGATTTCTCGTCGGCCTGGGCGACCGCCGCGACCTCGAGCACGCCCGGCATTTCCGCGACGACGCCCTCGACCTCGTTCGGGTACACGTTGAATCCCGACACGAGGATCATGTCCTTCTTGCGGTCCTCGATGAACGTGCGCCCGCGCGCGTCCATGCGGCCGATGTCGCCGGTGCGCAGCCATCCGCCCGGCAGCATCACCTTCGCCGTCTCCTCGGGCCGGTTCCAGTAGCCGCGCATCACCTGCGGCCCGCGGATGCAGATCTCGCCGACCGAGCCGTTCGGCAGCGCGTTCCCGTCGTCGTCGCAGATCGAGATTTCGGTGGAGGGAATCGGGTAGCCGATGGAGCCGCTGAACTCCGGCTCGCGCGGCAGGTTCGCGGTGCCGACCGGGGAGGACTCGGTGAGTCCCCAGCCCTGGCAGATGTGCCGGCCGGTGACCTTGCGCCATCGCTCGGAGACCGCCGCCTGCACCGCCATGCCGCCGCCGAGCGCGACCTTGAGCGAGCTGAAGTCGAGCCTGTCGAAACCCGGCGTGTGCAGCAGCGCGTTGAAGAGCGTGTTCACGCCCGTGATGAAGGTGAAGCGCACCTGCGCGAGTTCCTTGACGAAGCCTGGCATGTCGCGCGGATTCGTGATCAGCACGTTGTTGCCGCCGACATGCGTGAAGACCAGCATGTTCGTCGTCAGTGCAAAGATATGGTAGAGCGGCAGCGCCGTGATGACCGCCGGATCGTCCACCTCGCCGAGTTCCGGCATGAAGGCGACGACCTGCAGCGTGTTCGCCACCATGTTCCGGTGCGTCAGCACGGCGCCTTTCGAGACGCCCGTCGTGCCGCCGGTGTACTGCAGGAAAGCGACGTCCCCGCCCGCCACGTCCACCGGGTCGAGCGTGAGTGCGCCGCCCGCGGCGAGCACGTCGTTGAAGCGGACGCTGCCGGGCAGCGAATACGCGGGCACCATCTTCCTGACCTTGCGGATCACGAAATTCGTGATCGGGCCCTTCGGAAATCCGAGGAGGTCGCCGATGCCCGTCAAGACGACGTGCCTGACCGGTGCGTGCGCGAGCACCTGTTGCAGCGTCGCCGCCGCGTTCTCGAAGATCACGATCGCGGTCGCGCCCGAATCCTTCAGCTGGTGCTCGAGCTCGCGCGCGGTGTAGAGCGGGTTGACGTTGACGACGACGCAGCCCGCGCGGTGGCAGCCCGCGATTGCGATCGGGTACTGCAGCACGTTCGGCATCATGATGGCGACGCGATCGCCTTTGCTGAGCCCCGCGACCTTCTGAAGCCAGGCGCCGAAGCGGCGCGACTGCTCGTCGATGTCCGCGTACGTGAGCTTGCGGCCCATGTTGGAGTACGCCGTGGACGCCGCATGCTTGCGGAAGGCGTGCTCGTAGAGATGCTTGAGCGACGGAATCGAGTCCGGGTCGATCTCGGCGGGCACGTCGGGCGGGTAATCGCGCAGCCAGATCTTTTCCACGGGCGCGTTCGGATCCGTCATTGCTGCATCGCAAAATGGCCCCGGGGTATCCCGTGCGGCCATCGTCTGCGTTTC
>DATBSX010000247.1:0-7587 GCA_036559565.1 Steroidobacteraceae bacterium
CGGCGATGCTGACGCTGCTCGCACTCGCGGCGACGGGCATCCTGACGCCGGGCGAATCGCTCTCCGGGTTTGCGAGCGAGCCCGCCATCATCGTCGCCTCGGTGTTCATCATTTCCGCGGCACTGACGGAAACCGGCCTCACGGAGCGGATCGGCGCCGGGATTGCGCGCGCCGCAGGTTCCCGGGAATGGCGCGCCATCCTTGTCGTGATGCCTGCGGTCGCGGCGCTCGCGGCGTTCTCGCACCACCTCATGGTCACCGCGATGATGCTCCCGATCGTGATGCGGCTTGCGCGGGTGCAGAACCTGTCGCCCTCGCGCCTGCTGATGCCGATGTCGCTCGCCGCATCGCTCGGCACGACACTGACGATCTTCAGCGCTCCGGCATTCCTCCTGATGAACCACCTGCTCCAGACGGCCGGGCAGGAGACGCTCGGGATCTTCGGCATCACGCCGATCGGCATCGCGCTGGTATTGCTCGCCATCATCTATATGTCGCTCGGCCGCTGGATCCTGCCGAAGCGCAAGGCGCGCGCTGACGAGGCGGAATACCTGCGTCTCGACCGTTATTACACCGAGCTCATCGTCGAGCCGAAGTCGCGCTGGATCGGGCAGCCGATGGCGGATTTCAACCAGTACTACGATGGCCGCGTGGAGGTGGTCGAGTGGCTCCGGGACGGCGTCCCGCAGCACAACAAGAATCGGGGTTCGGTGCTCGCGCAGGGCGACGTGCTGTTCGTCAGCGCCACCCCGGATGCGATCGTCTCGGTCGAAAGCGAACCGGGCCTCGCACTGCATGCGGTCAAGAAGTATGGCGAGTCGAGCGAGCGCGAATTCGACGAGGCGCCCCAGCTCGTACAGGTGATCGTCGCGCCGCATTCGCCGTTCATCGGCGAGACCATTGCGGCCGTCGATTTCCTGAAAACGTTCAACGTCGTGGTCGTCGGCATTTGGCGTCGCCAGTCCTGGATCCGCGACCGGCTCTCGCAGATTCAGCTGCGGGAGGGCGACCTGCTGGTGCTGCGTGGCACGCCGGACCGGTTTGCCGAGCTCGCCTCGCATCATGGCGTCCTGATGATGGTGCCGTTCTCGGGCCGGCCGCGCCGCCGGCAGCACGCCCTGCGGGCGATGCTGATCATTGCCGCCGTCGTAACGGCGGCCGCTTCGGGCGTCGTTCCCGCGCAGCTGGCGTTCCTGGGTGGCGCGGTCGCGCTGATCCTGACGGGCTGCGTGAGCGCTGATCACGCCTATCGCGAAATCGACGTAAGGATCTACGTGATGATCGCCGGCGTCATCCCGCTCGGAATTGGCATGGAGAAGACCGGCACGGCGGCCTTCCTGGCGGAGCAGCTGCAGCACATGACGGTCGGCTGGAGCCCGTTGGCCGTGATGATCGCGCTTTACTGGGGCGCGGCGCTCGTGACGCAAATCCTGTCGGACGCTGCGACGACGGTGCTGCTCGGGCCCATTTCACTGGCGCTTGCCGTCGCGCTCGGCCTGCCGCCGCAGCCCTTCATCGTCTGCACGGCGCTCGGCGCCGTGACGGCCTTCCTGACGCCGATCGGACACCACGGCAACCTGCTGATCCTGAATCCGGGCCAGTACACTTTCGGCGACTTCTTCCGAATCGGCGTCCCGCTTACGATCGGCATCAGCCTCGTCAGCGCCTGGCTCGCGCAGTGGCTCTGGCTCAAAGGGCCATTCCTGCCGACCTGGTAGTTGCGACCTCGCTCAGTGCCCGAGTCGCAGCGCGCCGCCCTCGCTCCAGGAGGCGGACAGCACGTTCAGGATGAGGCGGCCTGCGGCGACGCAGGTCAGGCCGTTCGCGAAATCGTAGGACGGCGCGATCTCGACGATGTCCATGCCGACGATGCGGTTGCTGCGGGCTACCGCGCGCAACAGCGGCGCGAGCTGACGGTAATAGATGCCGCCCGGCGTCGGCGCCATCACGGCGGGCATTTCCGTCGGATCGACGCCGTCCGCGTCGATCGTGAGGTACACCGGCCGGCCGGCGGGAATCGTGGCGAGCACGGGTTCGATGCCTTCCGCGTGGATCTGCTCGGCGCCGATCAGGTGTGAGCCGAAGGCGCGCGCGGCCTCGACCTCGCGCGCCCGCGCACTTCCGATGGCGCGCAGGCCAATCTGCGTCATGCCCGAAACCGCCTTGACCTTGCTCGCCCACTGCAGCGGGCTCGAATAGCCGCGGCGCACGCCGCCGACTTCCTCGCGCCAGTCGAGGTGCGCATCGATGTGCAGGATGTGCACCGGGCCGCCGACCGCGTCGAGCGCGTCCAGGACCGGGATCGTGACGCCGTGGTCGCCGCCGAGCACGACGAGTTGCGTGCCCTGCTTCCAGAGATGGCGCACGCGCGCGGTGATCGCCGCCGCGTAGGCCGAGTAATCGCCGCCGTCGAACGCGACGTCGCCCATGTCCACATGCGAGGGCAGGTTCGAGGCGAGGTCGGTGCCGAGGTCGAAATCCCAGTGCGCCGGGTTGTAGCAGAAGCTCGGCGAGCGCGCGCGGATCGCATCGGGCGCGTTCGCCTGGTCGTTCGGGAATGTGTCGTGCTTGTACGGCTCGCTGTGGCGGATGCCGAGCAGTGCCACTTTCGCATTCCAGCCGGAGGGATCCGTCGCGACCGGCCAGTCGAGAAACGGCCGTTCGGGTGCTGTCGTCGGCTGCAGGGTCGTCATTTCCGTTCTCCGCGTCCTGCGTCAATCGTAAGCCAGAGGAGGGCGGCGACGACAGACGTCACGGCGCCCGTCGCAAACACGATGCCCCAGCCTCCTTGCGACGCCGAGATGCTGGCGATGAAGTAGGTTCCGAGGACGCCGCCGAGGTTACCCCCGGTGTTCAGGACGGCCGTCGCCGCCATCGAGTCACTCGGCTCGAGCCGCATGGCGACGCCCCAGTAGTTGCCCTCGTTCACTTCGACGCAGGCGAAGGCGAGGCAGAGCGCCGCGATCGCCCAGTAGGCGCTCTCGACTGACACGGTGACGTATAAAAAGGCCCCCGCGAGGGGCAGGGCGATGAGCGGCAAAATGCGCGGCCCGCGACGGTCGCCGTAGCGCTGGCGCAGCCGGTCCGCGATGCGCCCGCCGGCCGCCGACGCAATCCCCGCGACGACAAAGGGCAGCGCGCCGAGCCAGCCGCTCTCGAGCACGGAGAGTTTCCGATCCTGCACGAGGTACAGGAAGCTCCAGAACGTCACGAGGTAAAACACATAGTTCATGACAAGGTAAGACAGCGTGACCAGCAGCACCTGCGGGTCGCCGAGGACGCGCAGCACGCGGCGGGCAGTGAGCGGCGCGGCGGCATCGTACGTCGGGTTGCCGGAAAGCTCTGCGAGCTCGGCGGGCTTCACCCACGGGTGCTGTCCCGGCATGTCGCGCGCGACGAACCACCACAGCACGACGAGCAGGAGCGACGGCACGCTGGTGAGGAGGAGCGCCGCCTGCCAGCCGTAGGCCTGCATGAGAATCGCGACGAGCGGCGATGCGATGGCGGCGCCGGTCCACAGGCCCGTCACGATGAGGCCGAGCATCGAGGACCAACGCGTGACCGGGTACCAGTGGCGGACCGTGCCGGCCTCGACGGGATAGAGGCCGCCGTGGGCGACGCCGAGCAGCGAACGGGCGATGAGGAGCGTCGCGAACAGGAGGCCGCCGGAGGCGATGAGGGGCGCGGCCGCTGTCAGCACGCTCGCGAGCACGGCGACGATCCCGATGAGCGTCAGCGTCAGGCGCGCGCCGAAGCGCTGGCCGAACAGTGCGCCGGGCACCTGGCAGACCGCGTACACGATCAGGAAGCCATTCAGGATCCAGCCGATCTGCTGCTGGCTGAGTCCAAGCTCCGGCATCATCCTGCCGGCCGCGATGCCGATGCCCTGGCGCTGCAGATAGCTCGCCACCGCGAAGCCGAAGATCAGTGCGAAGACGGTCGTGCGGACGCGGGGACTTCTCATCGCGACAGCCTACACGGACGGCCTGCGGTCCGCGCGCGCCGCGTTCCGCCGTTATTCGATGTCGAGTCCGAGGTCGAGCGAGCGTGCGGAGTGCGTGAGCCAGCCGAGCGAGATGGAATCGACGCCCGTCTCGGCGACTGCGCGCACGTTGGCGGGCGTGATGCCGCCCGAAGCTTCCGTGTGGCAGCGATGGTCCACGATCGCAACGGCACGGCGAAGCTGGTCGGGTTTCATGTTGTCGAGCAGGACGGCATCCACGCGGACAGCCAGGGCTTCCTCGAGCTGCTCGAGCGTGTCCACCTCGACCTGGATCGGGAAATCCCTGCCGAGGCTCGAGCGCGCGCGGCTGACCGCGGCCTTGATCGAGCCGGCGACGCCGATGTGGTTGTCCTTGATGAGGACTGCGTCATAGAGCCCTGAGCGGTGATTGATGCCGCCGCCAGCCTCCACGGCATATTTCTCGAGCAGGCGCAGTCCCGGCGTCGTCTTGCGCGTGTCCTTGATGACGGCGCCCGTGCCTTCGACCGCGCGCACGACGGCGGCCGTGGCCGTCGCGATGCCGGAAAGATGCCCGAGCAGGTTCAGGATCACGCGCTCGCCGGTCAGGAGCGTGCGCGCGGAACCGGAGAGCAGGGCCACCGTGCCGCCCGCCTCGACGTCCGAGCCGTCCGGCAGGACGATCGTGGCGCTCGCCGGCTCCGGCAACCGGGAGATCACGAGCCGGATGGCGTCGACTCCTGCGATGCGGCCCGCTTCGCGGCTGCGGATGACGGCCGTCATTGGCGTGCCGGATGGGACGATGGATAGCGTGGTGATGTCGCCGAGATCCCCGAGATCCTCGGCGAGTGCGCTCGCCACGATCCGGGCAAGCGCCTCGTGCGGGGCCTCGAGACTCAAGCGACCTGGCTCCGCGTGACGGCGAGCGGCTCGACCGGCGCGGGACTGGGCGTGACGAAACTGCGTGACGCCATTTCGGCGCGCGGCGCGGGATGGTCGCTGCGGTAATGCGCCCCGCGGGACTCCCGCCGTTCCAGCGCCGAGGCGAGCGCGAGCCCTGCGTTCGTGAGGAGGTCCGATTCCGCGCGTGAAGCGGCCTGCCAGCCCTCGAGGCGGCCGAGTGCCGCGGTCATCATCGTGCCCGCGCGCAAGGGACCGAGGCTCGAGCTCACGAGCTGCCGCAGCGCATCGATGCGCTCGGGGTCGGCAGGCTCCAGATCGCGGCTGCGCGGTATCACGAGCGCGCCCCGAGGCGCAGGCAGCCTCGTTTCACCGATGGCGCGTGCAATGCGCTCGCCGAACACGAGTCCCTCCAGCAGCGAATTGCTGGCGAGGCGATTGCCGCCGTGCAGGCCCGTCGCGGCGACTTCGCCGCAGGCCCAGAGGCCGGGCAGCGACGACGCGCCGTTCGCATCCGTCGCGATGCCGCCCATGTGGAAATGCGCCGCGGTCGTCACGGGCAGCGCGCGGGCTCTGGGATCGATCCCCGCCGCGCGCGCGATGGCGCAGGCGCCCGGAAAGCGCGCTTCGAGATCGGGAATCACGGTGACGTCGAGCAGGACTTCGCGGCCGGCGAAGCGGCGCGCCGCGACGCTGCGCGCGACGACGTCCCTCGGCGCGAGTTCCGCGTCGGGGTGGATCGCCGGCATGAAGCGGTGTCCCGCGTCATCGAGCAGCACGGCGCCGGCTCCGCGCAGCGCCTCCGTCAGGAGGGGCAGGGGATCGCCGCCGACGGCGAGCGCGGTCGGGTGGAACTGCATGAATTCGAGGTCGGCCAGGCGCACGCCGCAGCGCGCGGCGGCGGCCAGGCCGGCGCCGCGGGAAGTCGCGGGATTGGTCGAGTCGCTGTAGCAGGCGCCGATGCCGCCGGTCGCGAGCACGACGTGCGGCGCCAGCACCGCGAGATGGCGCCCGTCCGGATGCGCGAGCAGCACGCCGGCCACGCGCGGGCCGGCCGTGATGAGATCCACCAGCTCGAAACCCTCGAGCCGGCGTATATCGGGCCGTTGCAGGGTGGCGGCACGCAGGGCACGCATGACGGCTGCACCGGTGCGGTCGCCGCCTGCGTGGACGATGCGATGGCGGCTGTGGCCGGCCTCGCGGCCGAGCAGTGGTGCCCCGTCCGCACCGAGGTCGAAGGCCGTGCCGAGGTCGCGCAACCAGGTGATCCGCGATGCCGCCGCTTCGGTGACGAGCCCGACGATGTCGGGCTCGCACAACTCGGCACCCACCCGGATCGTGTCGGCGGCATGGAGGGCCGGGGTGTCGTCGCGGCCGATCGCGGCGGCGATGCCGCCCTGCGCGAGGCGGGACGAACCCTCGCCGATCGGGCCGTTCGAAACGAGCACGCAGTCTTCGAGCGAGAGCGCGGTCGCGAGACCGGCGATGCCGCCGCCGACGACGACGGCAGGCGCCTGGATGAAATCGTCGACGATCACGGCTTGACCGCGAGCATCCGCGTGACGGCGAGGCGCGCGCGCTCGGCGACCGCAGCCGGCACTTTCACTTCATAGCGCATGTGGCGCAGCGAATCGGCGATGCCCTGGAGCGTGATGCGCTTCATGTGCGGGCACAGGTTGCAGGGACGGATGAATTCGACGTCGCGCACCTCGGCGGCCACGTTGTCCGACATCGAGCATTCCGTGACCATGACGACGCGCGGCGGGCGATTCTTCTCCACCCACGAGATCATGCCGGACGTCGAGCCGACGAAATCCGCCTCGGCGAGCACGTCCGGCGGGCATTCCGGGTGCGCGATGATGCGCACGCCCGGGTGGTCCGCGCGATAGCCGCGCAGCTGCTCGCCCGTGAAGCGCTCGTGCACCATGCAGCTGCCTTCCCAGAGGATCAGCTCGACGCCGGTCTGCGAAGCGACCCAGCGCCCGAGGTACTGGTCGGGCAGGAAGATGACCTTGTCGACGCCGAGCGATTCGACGACGGCGACCGCGTTGCCGGAGGTGCAGCAGATGTCCGATTCGGCTTTCACGTCGGCGGACGTATTGACGTAGGTGACGACGGGCACGCCCGGGTAGCGCTGGCGCAGCAGGCGCACGTCGGCGCCGGTGATGGATTCGGCGAGCGAGCAACCGGCGCGCAGGTCCGGGATCAGGACCGTCTTGCCCGGGTTCAGGATCTTCGCCGTCTCGGCCATGAAGTGGACGCCGGCCATGACGATGACGTCGGCCTCGGTCTTCACCGCCATGTGGGCGAGGGCGAGCGAGTCGCCGCGCAGGTCCGCAACGCCGTGGAAGATGTCGGGCGTCATGTAGTTGTGCGCGAGCACGACGGCGTTGCGCTCGACCTTGAGCGCCTCGATTTCCGCGATCAGCGGCGAGATGGCGGCGATTTCGACGTCGGGCAGGATGCCCGCCAGGTTCCTCACGGCACTCACTCCATTTATGCTCCGAGTGAGTATTTTAGATCAATACAGCCGCGTTCGCACGACCTCTTTGCGGAAGCGAAAAAGCTTTGCGGGACGGCCCCTTGCAGCGCGTTTGCGCCCGGGGGTGGCCTCCAGGAAGCGGCCGTTTTCGACCAGGCGCCGGAAGTTCTGCTTGTGCAGGCGCATGCCGGTCAGCGCCTCCACGGTGTGCTGCAGCTGCAGCAGGGTGAAGGTCTCGGGCAGG
>DATBSX010000248.1:0-2486 GCA_036559565.1 Steroidobacteraceae bacterium
CACCGGCATCGCGGACTCCTGCCTGTTCGGCCCCGAGAACGAATTCTTCATCTTCGACAGCGTGCGCTGGAAGAACGAGCTGCACGGCTGCAGCTACGACATCGATTCCGTGCAGGGCGCGTGGAATTCCGACACCCGCTACGACGGCGGCAACATGGGCCATCGTCCCGGCGTGAAGGGCGGCTATTTCCCGGTACCGCCGGTGGACCGCTTCCAGGACCTGCGCACCGCGATGTGCCAGGCCTGCGAAGAACTCGGCCTGAAAGTCGAAGTGCATCACCATGAGGTCGGCACCGGCGGCCAGGGCGAAATAAACGTCGGCCCGAACACGCTGACGAAGAAGGGCGACGAGGTCCAGATCCTCAAGTACGCGCTCTGGAACGTCGCGCACGGCCACGGCAAGACGCTCACCTTCATGCCGAAGCCGCTCGTCGGCGACAACGGCAGCGGCATGCACGTGCACCAGTCGCTGCAGAAGGACGGCAAGAACATCTTCTCGGGCGAGCGCTACGCGGGCCTGTCCGACGTCGCGCTTTACTACATCGGCGGCATCATCAAGCACGCGAAGGCGATCAACGCCTTCACCAACCCGGGCACGAACAGCTACAAGCGCCTGGTGCCGGGCTTCGAGGCGCCGGTCATGCTCGCCTACAGCGCGCGCAACCGCTCGGCTTCGATCCGCATCCCCTGGGTCTCGAATCCGAAGGGCCGTCGCATCGAAGTGCGCTTCCCGGACTCGAGCGCGAATCCGTATTTCGCGTTCGCCTCGATGATGATGGCGGGCCTCGACGGCATCCAGAACAAGATCCATCCCGGCGACGCGTCGGACAAGGACCTGTACGACCTTCCGCCGGAAGAGGCGAAGAACATTCCGGAGGTCTGCCATTCGCTCGACATGGCGCTCGAACACCTCGATCGCGACCGCGACTTCCTGAAGCGCGGCGGCGTCTTCAGCGACGACCTGATCGACGCCTACATCGGCCTGAAGCAGGGCGAGGTCACGCGATTCCGGATGTCGACGCACCCGGTGGAGCTCGACATGTACTACAGCCTCTGAGACGCAGTTCACACTTTGTCAGGCCGGCGGGGCAGGGGCTATGCTGTGCCAATGCGCAGCCTCCTGATCCTCGCCGGTCTCGCGATCTCCCTGGCCGCTTTCTCCCAGGAGATTTATCGGTGGGTGGACAAGGACGGGATCGTCCACTATTCGGACCAGCCGGGCTCCTCGAACGCGGAGCTCATCAACGTGATCGAGCCGAACGGCTACGAGGGCGCGGAGGCGGCGCCGGAAGCGAATTCGCAAGGCGACGACGGAAGTCCGGACTCGGGCGACGACTCGAGCGGCCCGGCGAAGATCTCGCCCTACCAATCGCTCTCGATCGTCTCGCCGACGCCGGACCAGGTGTTCTTCGGCGCGGATGCGGTGGTGAACGTCAATGCCGACCTGGAGGGCACGCTGCGGCCGGATCACCAGGTGGTCTTTTTCCTGAACGGCAATCGCAAACCAGCGACGGGCCTCAGCGCCGATTTCACGGGCCTCGAACGCGGCACGTACTTCCTGCGCGCGAGCATCCTCGACCAGGACGGCAACCCGGTGATCTCGAGCCAGCAGATCACGTTCCACATCCGGCAGCCCTCGATCAACTCGCCGCAGAGCCCGCAGGCGCCGAAGCCGGCGAAACCGCCCAAGCCGACTCCGAAGCCGACGCCAAAGCCCGCCGGCAACTAGCCGGCACTCCCGGGCCGGAGTCGCGCGATGGCGCCTGACTCCGCCGCCATCCTCGACCTCCTCGCCACGGCGATCCTCGTCGTGGACGCGAACTCCCAAGTCGTCTCGCTGAACCACGCGGCGACGGACCTACTGGCGACGAGTCCGGCGGCGGCGAAAGGCCGCGCGCTCCCGTCGCTGGTGGCGGACGGCGCGGCGATCGAGGCGCTGCTCGCCCGCTGCCGCGCGGGTGAAGAGCCGATCGCGCTTCGGGCCTTCGGCCTCTCGCCCGCGGCGCGCACCGATGCGCGCTACCAGGTGGACGTCACGCTGACGCCGCTCGCCGGCGCGCTGCCGGGCGGCGTGCTGGTCGAGATCGCGGACACGACGCAGCCGTCGCGCATGACGCGCGACAGCGCGCTCCTCGTGCAGCAGGGCGGCAGCCGAGTGATGGCACGCCAGCTCGCGCACGAGATCAAGAATCCGCTCGGCGGCCTGCGCGGCGCCGCGCAGCTGCTCGAGCGCGAACTGCCTTCCGACGAGCTGCGCGAATACACGCGCGTGATCATCGGCGAGGCCGACCGCCTCTGCGCCCTGGTGGACAGCCTGCTCGGGCCCGCGCGGCCGGTGCGGCGCGAGCGCATCAACGTGCACGAGATTTTCGACCGCGTGTACCGGCTCGCGCGCGCGGAGGCGCCCGCGGGCGTCGGCATCGAGCGCGACTACGACCCGAGCCTGCCGCTGCTCACGCTCGATCGCGACCTGCTCGTGCAGGCGA
>DATBSX010000249.1:0-9257 GCA_036559565.1 Steroidobacteraceae bacterium
ACGTCGCGCTGGGTGCGCGGCGAGGCGCGGGAAGCCGCCGAGCGCGGCGTCCTCGTCCCGGTGCGGTTCGACCAGGCGCGCCTGCCGATGGACGTTCGCGCCATCCACACGACGGACCTCGATGGCTGGGGCGAGAATGCGGCGAGTCCGCAGGCGCAGGAATTCCTGCGTGCGCTCGGCACGCACATTGCTCGCTCGCAGGCGTCGCGGCCCGCGAAGCCCGGGAGCGCGTCTGCCTCATCGACGTCCGGCAAGGACTCCCCGCGCTACACGATCTGCGTGCTGCCGTTCGTCAACATGAGCGGCGACCCGGAGCAGGAATATTTCAGCGACGGCATCACCGAGGACATCATCACCGACCTCAGCAAGGTCTCGGCGCTCGGGATCATCGCGCGCAACAGCGCCTTCATGTACAAGGAAAAGAACGTCGACATCCTGAAGGTCGCGCGCGAGCTGAAGGTCAGCCATGTGCTTGAGGGCAGCGTCCGCAAGGCCGGCGGCCGCATCCGGATCAACGCGCAGCTGGTGGACGGCGAGACCAACAGCCACGTCTGGGCCGATCGCTACGACCGCGATTCCAGCGACATCTTCGCGCTGCAGGACGAGATTTCCGAGGCGATCGTCAAGGCGCTGAAACTGCGGCTGCTGCCGGAGGAGAAAAAGGCCATCGAGCGCCGCGGCACCAACAGTGCCGAAGCCCACAATCTTTACCTGATGGCGCGGCAGACCTACATCACCAGCCAGGAATACGATCCACGCACTGCGGAGGCCATCATTCGCCTGTGCGCGCGCGCCACCGAGATTGACCCGAACTATCCCCAGGCCTGGGCCTTGATGGCCATCGGCCACAACAAGTTGCGTGAAGCGACGGGCGAAGGCGCGGGCGCAGGCATGGCGGCCGCGGAACGCGCGCTGGCCGCCGATCCCCGGTCGGCCGAGGCTTATGCGATCAAGGCCCAGATACTGCTGTCAGAAGGCGAACCGGAAGCCGCGGCGGCTGCAGTCGCCACCGCGCTCGAACTGGATCCCGAATCCTACGAGGTCAATCGCTCGGCCGGTCGCTTGAACTATCAGCTGAAACGGCACAAGGAAGCGGTCCGCTACTACGAAAAGGCGGCGATGCTGGCGGAGGCGGACCTTAATTCCGCCTCGATATTGATGAGCAGTTACACCGCCCTGGGCGATGTCGAAGGCATGCGCCGGTCAGCAAAGCGGGCGCTCAATCGTGCCGAAGCCATCCTGGCCCATGACCCGAACAATTCCATGGTGGCGGGTTACAGCGCTTACGCCCTGGTCGCATTGGGCGAGGGCGACCGCGCCAAGGCGCGCATGGAACGCGCCCTGCTGATCGATCCCAAGAACTTCAACATGCGCTACAACTTTGCGTGCGCATTGTGCGTCTACCTCAAGGACAAGGACGCCGCGCTCGAAATGCTCGGCCCGGTGGTCGAGTCGATCACGGCGACTTTCCTGCCGTACGTCAAGATCGATCCCGATCTCGACCTGCTGCGCGACGATCCCCGATTCCTGGCCCAGATGGCGGCGACGGAAGCGCGGCTCGCGGCGAAAGCTTGAAAGCGCGCGCTCGTCGCGACTTCTTCGTCACCGGCACTGACACCGGCGTCGGCAAGACGCTCGTGACGGCGGCGCTCCTTCGCGTCTTTCGCCAGGCGGGCGTCCGCGTCGCCGGCATGAAGCCGATCGCGGCAGGCACCGTCGCGGGCCCCGACGGGCCCGCGAACGAAGACGCGCTCCTGCTGCAAGCCGAGTCGAGCGTCCGCCATCCCTACGCGCTCGTGAATCCCTGCCTCTACGAGCCCGCGATCGCGCCGCACATCGCGGCGAGCGAGGCCGGACGACCGATTGATCTTGCGCGCATCGCCGTGGCGCACGAACGCCTCGCGGATTCCGCCGAGATCGTGTTCGCCGAAGGCGCGGGCGGATTTCTCGTGCCGCTCGACGAGCGCCGAAGCTGCGCGGAGCTGCCTGGCCTGCTCGGCATGGACGTGATCCTGGTCGTAGGACTGCGCCTCGGCTGTCTCAACCACGCGTTCCTGACGGCCGAGGCGATCGCCGCACGCGGCCTCACGCTCGCCGGCTGGGTCGGAAACGCGATCGATCCGGCATTCGCGCGGCGCGAAGCCAACCTCGCGGCCCTGACGGCGCGCTTGCCGGCGCCCTGCCTCGGCCTTGTTCCCTCGATGGCCGAACCTTCGGTCGCAAGCGTCGCAGCCAGCCTCGACGCAGCCCTGCAGTTGGAACGCATCCCTCTGGAATGAAAGGGAAAACCCGGGTTGCGGCTCCCGCGTCCAACCCTTACGATTCGCGGGCCGTGAGCCCGCGTTCCGCGGGTCACTTCCGGGGAGTTCCGTTGCGCATCGTCAATCGGTTCCTGAAGCGGTCGGTCGTCGCCGGTGCCGCAGCCACGCTTGCTTCCCTGCCCGCCCGCGCGGACTGGAGCGCGATCAACATGACGCGTGGCGTCAGCGAGCTGTCCCGCGAGATCCACGGCATGCACATGATCATGCTCTGGATCTGCCTGGTGATCGCGATCTTCACCTTCGGCGCGATGATCGTCGCGATGACCCGCTTCCGGAAGTCGAAGGGAGCGGTCGCCGACCAGAAGCTCCTGCACAACGCCCGGCTCGAGGCCGCCTGGACCATCGTTCCGGTGCTGATCCTGATCGCGATGGCGATCCCCTCGGTCGAAAAGCTGGTCAAGATCGAGGACACCTCGGGCTCCGGCCTCACCGTCAAGGTCACCGGCCACCAGTGGTACTGGCAGTACGAGTACCTCGGCACCGGCGTCTCCTTCTATAGCCGGCTCGCGCGCACGAGCGACATCGCCCGACAAAAGGGCTCCGGGATCGACCCGCGGACCGTCGAGAACTACCTGCTCGAAGTCGACAAGCCGCTCGTGGTGCCGACCGGAGTGAAGATCCGCCTGCTCCTCACGGCGAATGACGTCATCCACGCCTGGTGGGTGCCGGCCTTCGGCATGAAGCGCGACGCGATCCCGGGCTTCGTCAACGAGATGTGGATTTCGGTGGACGCCGACAAGCCGGGCACCTATCGCGGCCAGTGCGCGGAGCTCTGCGGCGCCGACCACGGCTTCATGCCGATCGTCGTCGTCGCAAAGCCCAAGGAAGAGTTCGAGGCCTGGCTCGAAGAACAGAAGACGGCAGCGGCCCCCGCGCTCGCCGCGACGGAGTAAATGCGATGGCACACGCGAGCCACCACGACGACCACGCGCACGGGCCGCCGAAAGGAATCGTGCGCTGGCTGACGACCACGAACCACAAGGACATCGGGACGATGTACCTGGTGTTCTCGCTGCTGATGTTCCTGGTCGGCGGAGGGTTCGCGTTCATGATCCGGGCCGAGCTGTTCCAGCCGGGGCTGCAGATCCTGAACCCGGCCGTCTTCAACCAGATGACGACCATGCATGCGCTCGTCATGGTCTTCGGCGCGGTGATGCCGGCCACGGTCGGCCTCGCGAACTGGATGATACCGATGCAGATCGGCGCGGCCGACATGGCGCTGCCGCGCATGAACCTCTTCAGCTTCTGGCTGCTCGCGTTCGCGTTCCTGCTGCTGCTCTCGACCTTCCTGATGCCGGGCGGCGCCCCGGCCGGCGGCTGGACCCTCTACCCGCCGCTCGTGCTGCAGACCGGCGAGGCTTTCCCACTCGCGATCTTCTCGATCCACCTGATGGGCGCCTCCTCGATCATGGGCGCGATCAACGTGATCGTGACGATCGTGAACATGCGCGCGCCGGGCATGACGCTGCTCAAGATGCCGCTGTTCTCATGGTCGTGGCTGATCACGGCCTACCTCCTGATCGCGGTGATGCCGGTGTTCGCGGGCGCGGTGACGATGCTGCTCACCGACTACTACTTCCACACCAGCTTCTTCAACGCGGCGGGCGGCGGCGACCCGGTGCTGTTCCAGCACGTGTTCTGGTTCTTCGGGCACCCCGAGGTCTACATCATGATCCTGCCGGCGTTCGGGATCGTGTCGGAGATCATCCCGACCTTTTCCCGGAAGCCGATCTTCGGTTACGAGGCGATGGTGTACGCGATCGCGTCGATCGCGTTCCTGTCGTTCATCGTCTGGGCGCACCACATGTTCACGGTCGGCATGCCGCTCGCAGGGCAGCTCTTCTTCACGCTGTCCACGATGCTGATCGCCGTGCCGACGGGCGTGAAGATCTTCAACTGGACCGCGACGATGTGGCGCGGCTCGATCAGCTTCGAGCCGCCGATGCTGTTTGCGCTCGCATTCCTGTTCCTGTTCACGATCGGCGGCTTCTCGGGCCTCATGCTCGCGATCGTGCCCGCCGACTACCAGTACCACGACACCTACTTCGTGGTCGCCCACTTCCACTACGTGCTGGTGCCGGGCTCGGTGTTCGCGCTGATGGCCGCAGTCTATTACTGGCTGCCGAAGTGGACCGGCCACATGTACGACATGACGCTCGCGAAGTGGCACTTCTGGCTGTCGTCGATCTTCGTCAACGTGCTCTTCTTCCCGCAGCACTTCCTCGGGCTCGCCGGCATGCCGCGGCGCATTCCCGATTACGCCTCGCAGTTCGCCGACTGGAACATGGTTTCCTCGATCGGGGCGTTCGGCTTCGGCCTGTCGCAACTCCTGTTCATCTGGCTGATCGTCAAGTGCGTGCGCGGCGGCGAGCGCGCGACGGCCGGGGTCTGGGACTGGCCGCACGGCCTCGAGTGGACCGTGCCGTCGCCGGCGCCGTATCACACGTTCGAGAAAACGCCGGAAATCCATTGAAGGCGCCCTCGAAAAACCTGCGCCTGGCGCTCCTGCTCGGCGCCGTGGCCATCGCCTTCTACGCGACCTACGTGACGCTACGCCTGAAGGCGCTCATCCAGTGAACGCACCGGATACCGGCAAGCGGAACCGCAGCCTCACGGTGCGCCTGCTGCTCATGGCGGCCGGCAGCTTCGCCTTCGGCTTCGCGCTCGTTCCGCTCTACGACGTGTTCTGCGAAGTCACGGGCATCGGCAGCGACAAGGCGCTGACGCGCGCCGGCAGTGCCGAGGGCCAGGTTCCGGTGCTCAGTCGCACGGTGGTCGTCGAGTTCACGGCCTCGGTTCCCGCGGGCGGCTGGCAGTTCGAGCCGGTCGCGACGAGCATGGAAGTGCACCCGGGCAAGCTCTATGAGGCCCACTACCGCGCGCGCAACCTGGCGGGCCGCGCGACGACGGGACAGGCCGTGCCGAGCATCTCGCCGATGCGCGCGGCGCAGTACTTCGTGAAGACCGAATGCTTCTGCTTCACGCCGCAGCATTTCGCGAAGGACGAGGAGCGCCAGCTCGCCGTGCGCTTCGTCGTGGATCGCGAGCTGCCGA
This sequence comes from Steroidobacteraceae bacterium, assembly GCA_036559565.1. Lineage (GTDB taxonomy): Bacteria > Pseudomonadota > Gammaproteobacteria > Steroidobacterales > Steroidobacteraceae > SCUD01. The sequence goes on from DATBSX010000249.1 coordinate 5,376, forward strand.
AGAACATCGACCGCCTCACCCTGTCCTATGCGTTCTACGACGTGGGACAGGCGCGCGGGCCGGGATAGGGAGAGATTGATGGCACAGGCCGGGCACACCCACGACTCGAGCGCGTACTACTTCCCGCACGGCAGCCGGCTGCCGTTCTTCGGTTCCATCTCGCTCTTCATCCTGATGTCGGGCGCCGCGGCGACGCTGAACGGCGCCGCGATCGGCGGCTGGGTGCTGGGCCTCGGGTTCGTCCTGCTGTTCACGCTGTTCTTCCTCTGGTTCGGCGAGGTGATCCGCGAGAACCAGGCCGGCTACTACAACGAGCAGGTGGACCGCTCCTTCCGCATGGGAATGATGTGGTTCATCTTCTCCGAGGTCATGTTCTTTGCGGCGTTCTTCGGCGCGCTGTTCTACGCGCGCCAGCTCTCGGTGCCGTGGCTCGGCGGCGAGGGAGCGAAAGCCGTCACCAGCCTCCTGTGGCCCGATTTCGAGGCCGGCTGGCCGAGCAACGGGCCTGGCAACATCGGCCCGCGCGACGACGGCAGCTACGAGATCATCCCCGCCTTCGGGCTGCCGGCGCTGAACACCGCGCTGCTGCTCACCTCGGGCCTCACGATCACCGTCGCGCACCACGCGCTGAAGAGCGGGCATCGCGGCATCCTGAAAGTGTTCCTTGCCCTGACCTTCCTGCTCGGCTTCATCTTCCTCGGCGTGCAGATGAAGGAATACGGCCACGCCTACCACGAGCTCGGCCTGCAGCTCGGCACCGGCATCTACGGTTCCACGTTCTTCATGCTGACGGGCTTCCACGGCCTGCACGTCTGCGTCGGCGCGATCATGCTGTTCGTGATCTGGCTCCGCTGCCTGAAGGGCCACTTCACGCCGCGCCAGCACTTCGCCTTCGAGGCGGTGGCTTGGTACTGGCACTTCGTCGACGTCGTCTGGCTGGGACTCTTCATCTTCGTCTACTGGCTCTAGGTCTTTCGTGGGTGCCCTGCCCGCAGCAGGCAAGCGCTTCATCGCGGTCGCCGGCAACATCGGCGCCGGCAAGACCGAGCTGACGCGCTTCCTTTGCCGGCGTTACGACATAACGCCGTTCTTCGAGCCGAACGAGCAGAACCCCTACCTCGCGGATTTCTACAAGGACATGAAGACCTGGGCCTACCGGTCACAGCTCTTCTTCCTCACGCACAAGTTCCGTCTCCAGCTCGAACTGCAGGATGAGCGGGGCACGGTCGTGCAGGACCGCACGATCTACGAGGACGCCGAGATCTTCGCGAAGAACCTGCACCGCCAGCGATTCATCGACACGCGCGACTACCGGACCTACCAGGCGCTCTACCGCTCGATCACGAAGGCGCTGCGCCCGCCGGACCTCATGATCCAGCTCTCCTGCCCGGTGCGAACGCTCCGCAAGCGGATCCAGCTTCGCGGCCGGGCGATGGAGCAGGAGATCCCGGTCGCTTATCTCCGGCGCCTGAACCGCCTGTACGAGGAATGGTTCAAGCGTTACGACCTCTCGCCGGTCCTCAGGCTCGAGACGGACCGGCTGGACTGGCTGACCGACCTTGTGGACCGGGTGGACCTGTTCCGCCGGATCGAGCGCTATCTCGACTGATAATCGCGTGCGTGTCGGCCAGACACTGACAAGCGGCGCCGTCTCCGAACGGCGACGTCGAAAACACGTCTAACTACGCCCAGAATGGCCGTTGAAACCCGGGACAGGCCGCCTGTCCAGTGGCATATTGCAGGGCAAGAAAATGATCGACCCGACTCAGACACAACCGCTTTCCTGGCGCATGCAGAACGGTCAGCCCACGCCGTGGGAGGACGTCCCCATGGAACCGTCGAATCGTCAGTCGCCCAGCTTTGACGACGCCTTGCCGGACCGGCTGTCCGAGCGGGGCTACCGCCTGCGCGCTCGTCTCGGCAGCGGGCGGCTGGGTGCCGTCTATGAGGCCCAGGACGAGCTTTCCCGGATCTCGGGCAGCCAGCATTTCGTCGCCGTCCAGCTGATCGACGACAAGATCGCCACGCGCCCGGGTTTCGCCGCGGAGTTCGAGCGCGGCGCCACCGAGCTGAAGTCCCTCGCGCACCCGAACATCGTGCGCCTGCTGGAGTATGGCTCCGACAACAACCGCTACTACCTCGTGAACGAGCTGCTCGAGAGTGCGTCGCTGCGCTTCGTGCTGAACGACGCGGGCGTGCTGCCGATGCCCGAGACGATTGCCGTGCTGGGAGCCGTGGGCGACGCGCTGCAATACCTGCACGCGAAATCCATGGTGCATGGGAACCTCCGGCCCGAGAACGTGCTCGTGACCTTCGGCTACGAAGTGAAGCTGCTCGACATCGTGCCGGGCGGCTGGCTGCTTGGCCCGAACGATGCGCTGGGCGTGCCGGCGCGCTCGCCCGACAAGCGCGACGACGTCTTTGGCGTTGCCTGCCTCGCGTACGAGATGCTCTCCGGCCGTCATCCGTTCAACGGCAACACGGCCCAGGAAGCCTATCGCGCCGGCCTCGAGGCGACGCCGATCGAGGGGCTGACGGACCGGGAATGGCAGGCGCTCGCGAACGCGCTCGCCGTGCACCGCGACGACCGCACGCCGAGCGTCGCGCAGTTGCTGGAGGAATTCGGCGTCGCGCGGGTGCAGAAACTGAAGACCGTGGTTGCCGCCGCGAGCGCACCGCCGCCACCGACCTACGCCGCGGCGGATCCGCCGCCCGCGCTGGTGCGGCCTGTCGTTGCCGAACGCGTAACGCCGGCGGCTCCCTTGCGCCGCAGCAACGTCGGCGCGCTGCTCCTGCTCCTCGTCGTGATCGGCGCGGGCGTTGCGGCGTGGTTCTACCAGGAGCCGGTCCGCCAGTTCGCGACCGACCTGATGTCGGAGGTGGACGCGCAGATGAATCGCGCACCGGCCAGTGCGGACCGCGCACCCGCGTCCACGCCGGCGCCGGCGCCGGCACCGCTCGAGACGGCCCCGACCGTCACCGAGGATGCGCCCGCCATGGTGCTGGCGCCCGGCGCGAAGCCGCCGGATGTCGCCGCATCGAGCCTGCCGCCGGCAGCGACGCCGTCGCCGACGGTCGATGAACCGACGCCGGTGGTGACTGAGAACTCAACTGAAGCCGCTCAGCCCGCGCCGGCGCCGCCTGTCGCCGAAGCACCGGTTGCTGCAGCGCCAACTGCCAAGGCACCGGCTGTCACGTCACCGGCTGTCACGGTGCCAGCTGCCACACCCGGACCGACGCGCTTCGATTTTGTGCAGCCGGCGGTGAGCGTGCGCGAAGGCGACGTCGCCGCGCGGATCACGATCCGTCGCAGCGGTGATCTCTCCAGAGCTGCCGAAGTAAGCTGGTGGACGGAAGGCGGCACGGCCGTCGCCGACGTGGACTACGCCGACCTCGGCGCGCGCGTCGAGCGCTTCGCGCCCGGAGAGGCGAGCCGCACCGTCTACGTGCCACTGACGAACGACTCCGAACGCGAGCCCACAAAGAGCTTCACGATGCTGCTCGGCCGCGGCGCAGGCGAAATCGTCGCGCGCACGCACGTCGACATCGTCGACGACGACTGACGGGGTCGCTTCAGCCCGCGAACTTCGCCGGCGGGACCGGCGGCACGCGCGCTCGGCCGGCCGGGGACCCTCGCTCGCTCAGCCCGAACTTATTCGCTCGCTCGGGGACCCGTCCGGCCTGCGCGCGTGACGGGCGGCGCCTCGGCGCGCACGAGCCGTCGCGGGACCCCCGAGCGAACGAATGCGGTCGCCGCCCTGAGCGAGCGAGGGGAGTCCCGCCGGCGAAGTGCGCGCTGGAGAGGCGCGGGCTAGCCGCGGGGCGGATCGGCCGACGCGGACTTCGTGGTGGGCGCAGTCGCGATCTTGACCGGCTGGCCGG
>DATBSX010000250.1:0-2748 GCA_036559565.1 Steroidobacteraceae bacterium
TGGTCGAGGAGAGCGTTCTCGGCTGGAAGGAATTCGAGATGGAGGTCGTCCGCGACAAGGCGGACAACTGCATCATCGTCTGCTCGATCGAGAATTTCGACCCGATGGGCGTGCACACGGGCGACTCGATCACGGTCGCGCCAGCGCAGACCCTGACCGACAAGGAATACCAGCGCATGCGCGACGCCTCGATCGCCGTGCTGCGCCAGGTCGGCGTCGAGTGCGGCGGCTCGAACGTGCAGTTCGCGATCAATCCCGAGAACGGCCGCATGTTCGTCATCGAGATGAACCCGCGCGTCTCGCGTTCCTCGGCGCTCGCCTCGAAGGCAACCGGATTCCCGATCGCGAAGATCGCCGCCAAGCTCGCCGTGGGCTACACGCTCGACGAACTCAAGAACGAAATCACGGGCGGCGCGACGCCCGCGTCTTTCGAGCCGACGATCGACTACGTGGTCACCAAGGTGCCGCGCTTCACGTTCGAGAAATTTCCGGGCGCCAATACGCGGCTCACGACGCAGATGAAGTCCGTGGGCGAGGCGATGGCGATCGGGCGCACGTTCCAGGAGTCGCTGCAGAAAGCGATGCGCAGCCTCGAGACCGGCTGCGACGGGCTGACGCCGATCCTCGTGCTGCCGCTCGACGCCGATGGCGAGCTGCAGCTGGCCGAGGAACTGCGCCACCCGGGCGGCGAGCGCATCCGGTACGTCGCGGACGCCTTCCGCGCCGGCTGGACGCTTGCACGCGTCGCCGCCGAGACCATGATCGATCCTTGGTTCCTCGCGCAGATCGAGGACCTCGTCCGCGAGGAGGAGGCCGTGCACGCCGAGGGGATCGCGGGCCTGACATTCGAGCGGCTGCTGGCGCTCAAGCGCAAGGGTTTCTCGGATGCAGCCCTTGCCCGCGCGATGGGCGCGCCCGAGACGCGCGTGCGCGCACGCCGGCTCGCCTGCGGCGTGCACCCGGTGTACAAGCGCGTGGACACCTGCGCGGCCGAGTTCGCGACCTCGACCGCCTACCTCTATTCAACCTACGACCAGGAATGTGAGGCGGACCCGACGCCGCGGCCGAAGATCATGATCCTGGGCGGCGGGCCGAACCGCATTGGCCAGGGCATCGAATTCGACTATTGCTGCGTTCATGCGGCACTCGCGCTGCGCGAGGACGGGTACGAGACCATCATGGTCAACTGCAATCCGGAGACCGTCTCGACCGACTTCGACGTTTCGGATCGCCTGTACTTCGAGCCGCTGACCTTCGAGGACGTCATGGAGATTGTCGGCCGCGAGAAGCCTCAGGGCGTCATCGTGCAGTTCGGCGGACAGACGCCGCTGAAACTCGCGCGGCAACTCGCCGCCGCGGGCGCGCCGATCATCGGCACCAGCCCGGACTCGATCGACGTGGCGGAGGACCGCGAGCGCTTCCAGCAGCTGCTGGTGAAGCTCGGCCTGCGCCAGCCCGCAAACGCGACGGCGCGCGACGAGGAGCGTGCGATCGAACTTGCGCGCGAAGTCGGCTTCCCGTTGATCGTGCGCCCTTCCTACGTGCTGGGCGGCCGCGCGATGGAGATCGTGTACGAGGAGGAAGACCTCAGGACGTACATGCGCGAGGCCGTAAAGGTCTCGAACGAGAGCCCGGTGTTGCTCGACCGCTTCCTCGACCTCGCGATCGAGGTGGACGTGGATGCGATCTGCGACGGTCAGGACGTGCTGATTGGCGGCATCATGGAGCACGTCGAGCAGGCGGGCGTGCATTCGGGGGATTCGAGCTGCTCGTTGCCGCCGACGAGCCTGTCGGCCGGGATCCAGGACGAGCTGCGCGACCAGACCCGCAAGATGGCCCTGGCGCTGAACGTCGTCGGGCTCATGAACGTGCAGTTCGCGATCCAGAACGGGATCGTCTACGTGCTCGAGGTGAACCCGCGCGCATCGCGCACCGTGCCATTCGTCTCGAAGGCGACCGGCCGGCCGCTGGCCAAGATCGCCGCGCGCGTGATGGCCGGGCGAAAGCTTGCCGACCTCGATGCGACGGTCGAGCGCGTGCCGCCGTATTTTTCGGTCAAGGAAGCCGTGTTCCCGTTCGGCAAGTTCCCGGAATCGGACCCGATCCTCGGGCCCGAGATGAAGTCGACGGGCGAGGTCATGGGCACGGGCCGCACCTTTGGCGAGGCCTATGCAAAGTCCCAGGCGGCGAGCGGCATCCGGCTGCCGACCCGGGGGGTGTGCCTGGTCTCGGTCCGGGACCGCGACAAGGAGGGCGCGATCGTGATTGCAAGGCGCCTGTCCGAGCGGGGCTTCGAGATCATCGCGACCCAGGGGACCCAGACCGCGCTCGAGGCCGCGGGCGTCGCCTGCCGGCGCGCGCTCAAGGTGCGCGAGGGCCGGCCGCACATCGTCGACATGATCAAGAACGACGAAATCGACCTCATCATCAATACGACCGAGGGCAAGCGCGCCATCCGCGAATCGCACTCGATCCGCCGCGAGGCGGAGTTGCGCAAGGTGACGTACTACACGACCGTCGCGGCCGCGCATGCGACCTGCGACGCCCTCGACCACCTGGAAGACCACGACGTCAACCGGTTGCAGGACCTGCACCGCGAACTCGGTGCCGCATGAGGGCGCCGATCACCGCGCGCGGTGCGGAGAAGCTGCGCGTGGAACTTCGAAAGCTGAAAAGCGAGGACCGGCCGGCGATCATCCGCGCGATCGCGGAAGCGCGCTCGCATGGCGACCTTTCCGAGAATGCCGA
>DATBSX010000251.1:0-14138 GCA_036559565.1 Steroidobacteraceae bacterium
TCTGCAGGATCCAGGCACGCTCGCCGGTCTGGAATTCACGAAAATCGTGATCCGGGTCGAGGCGCCCCAGCGTCGCAAGCCCCCGCTCGCCATGGAGAAAAAAGGAGACGTCCATACTTGTCGCGTCGGGTTGCTCCCGGAAGCTTGCCGTCGACCTGCAGAAATTCCAAGGTGCGAATTGCCCCTATGATACTGTCGAGTCGCCCAATGGGTGACGCGGGTTCCCGCGTGACCACGGGCAGCTGATCGAAACCTGGAGTGATTCGGCGAACCGGGCGCGCCGTACGAAGAATACAGTGACCATGGCGCCCAGGATCCTGTTTATCCCAGCGAGCGGTGCCGATGGTGCCGGCGAATATTTTCGCTGCCTCGCGATCGCGCAAGGCATCTGCCGGCGTTGGCCGCGTGCTGACATCCGTTTCATCGTCAATCGCAAAGCGGGCTATGCAAACGATGTGCCGTTCGATTCGGTTCTAATCGACGGAACCCCGACTTTCAACACGGCGGACGTGAATCGGGCCATCGACGCCATGCAAGCGGACGTGGCCATATTTGATAGCGCCGGACGCGTCGCGCAGTTCGCTCATGCGCGACGCAGCGGAGCCGCGACCGTATACATCAGCTCGCGGCCGACGGCTCGCTGGAAAGGCTTCCGCCTGCGACGAATGCACTACCTCGAACAACACTGGTTGGCGTGGCCGCGATTCTTGCAGGGCGAGCTGACGCGCTGGGAGCGCATCAAGCTCGGGCTCATGGGTAGGCCCACCATCGTGTTTCTCGACCCGGTGTTGCCGCTCCGGAGTGTGGCGCGCGCGGATGACTTTCTGCGCGGGCTTGGTTTCGAAGGACGCCCCTACCTACTCGTGAGTGCCGGCGCGGGCGGTCATCAACGATCGGGCGTACCAGTGCCCGAACTCCTCGTCGCAGCGGCAGCAATGGTCGGCCAAACGACCGGACATCCAATCGTTTGGGTCAAGGGTCCGAATTATCGCGGTAACTGGCATGGCGCCGCGGGCGTCATGGAACTTGACGCGGTGGCTCCATCTGAATTGCTCGATCTCGTCGCGCACGCGCTCCTTGCAGTGGTCAACGGCGGCAGTCTCCTGCTGCAGGCGCTGGCGGTGAAGACAGTTTGCGTCGCTGTTCCGGTCGCGGGCGATCAGGCGGCGCGGATCGACGGGTGCGTACGCCGTGGACTTGCGGTCGGAGCGCCCCTCGACGCCGAATCGATCGCAGCAACGATCCGTGCACTGTTGCAGGAACCCGGTCGAATGGCGGTGATCCGCTCGCGCCTGCAGGAGCTCGATCTCGGAAATGGCGTGGACCAGGCGGTCGAAGCGCTGGCGCTCCTGCTGTGGCATAAACAGAAACTTCGTTGAGTCAATGCGCGCGGAAACCGGCTAGAATCATGGGCTCATCTCCGACGCGAGCCATTGTTCAAGCTTGACTGACACATTGCGCATCGCCATGTGGTCCGGCCCGCGCAACATCTCGACGGCGATGTTGCGCTCCTTCGGCAGCCGGCCCGACACCGCCGTCACCGATGAGCCGCTCTACGCGCATTACCTAAAGGTCACCGGGGTCGCCCACCCGGGCCGTGACGAAGTCATTGCCGCCCACGAACCTGACTGGCGCCGGGTCGCGGACACGTTGACGGGCCCCATCCCCGGCGGTCGCGCGATCTGGTACCAGAAGCACATGGCGCATCACCTGCTGCCGACGGTCGAACGCGGCTGGCTCGACCGGCTCACGCACGCCTTCCTGATCCGCGAGCCGGACGAAATGGTCGCTTCTCTCCTCAAGACGTATCCCAGCGCCGGGCTTGCCGATACCGGCCTCATGCAGCAGTGCGAGATCTTCGATCGCGTCGCCGAGCACATGGGCCGCGCGCCGCCGGTCGTGCTCGCGAGCGACGTCCTGAAGAATCCGCGCGCGCATCTCCAGGCGCTGTGCGAGGCGCTCGGCATTCCGTTCCTCGAGGTCATGTTGTCGTGGCCTGCCGGCCCGCGCGATACGGACGGCGCCTGGGCGCCGCACTGGTATGCAGCGGTCGAGGCTTCGACCGGCTTCGAGCCCTGGCGCCGGCGGCATGTCGAGCTTTCGCCCGCGCAGGCGGCGCTCGTGGACGAATGCCGGCCCTGGTATGAGAAGCTGTACGCCCTGCGCCTTCGCGCCTGAGGACCGCCGATGTTCCAGAAATTCGACGAGCGCAACCGCAACCTGATCGTGAACATCAGCGGCAAGCTCGTGCATCGCGACCAGGCGGGCGTGAGCCCCTTCGACAGCGCAGTCCAGGGCGGCGACGCGGCCTGGGAGGGCCTGCGCGTGTACAACGGCCGCATCTTCGCGCTCGAGGAGCACCTCGCGCGACTGCGTTCCTCCGCGCTCGCGCTCGCCTTCGACGGCATCCCGGAGAACGAGGCGATCGTGAAGGAGATTCGCCGCACGCTCGAGGCGAACCAGATGAAGGACGGCGTGCACATCCGCCTGACGCTGACGCGCGGCGTCAAGATCACCTCCGGCATGGATCCGCGGCTCAACCAGTCGGGCCCGACGCTGATCGTGCTCGCCGAGCACAAGGCCCCGGTCTATTCGAAGAAAGGCCTCAGCCTCGTCACGAGCAGCCAGCGGCGCTCGCCGCCCGATTGCCTGGACCCGAAGATTCACCACGCGAACCTGCTCTCGTCGATCCTCGCCAAGATCCAGGCGAACGCCGCGGGCGCGGACGACGCCGTCATGCTCGACCTGCGCGGCTTCATCGCCGAGACAAACGCGACGCACCTTTTCATGGTGCATGAGGGCATCGTGCGCACGCCGACGCTTGCGGCCTGCCCGGAGGGCATCACGCGTGCGACCGTGCTCGACATCTGCCGCGTTGAGAAGATCCCGTTTGAGGTCGGCGACCTGTCGCTGACGGAGCTCTATCGCGCCGACGAGGCCTTCTGCACCGGCACGATGGGCGAGCTCGCCGGCGTTACGCAAGTTGACGGGCGCAGGATCGGCAACGGCGAGATCGGGCCGATGACCGAGCGCCTGGCGGCGCTGTTCGCGAAGCGCACGGCGAGCGGCGGCACCCGCGTTGTCGATTGAATGAGCGCGCAGCGCGCCATCGCAACAGGAATGGCCGCATTTGCCGCGGTCCTCGCTGCTGCCTGCGCAAACCTGGCGGATCACTCCGCGGCCGCGAAGCCTTCGCCCTGCCCGTCGGGCCCGACATTCGCGTCGGGCGCGGATCGCGCGACGCTCTGGATGCGAAATACCTCCGAATACCGAGCACTGACCGAGACGATCTATCGCGCGGCACTGGTGTCCTTGAAGGAAGGCCTTGCCGATCCGTCCTGGACCGCGGAACCTTCGCAGGCGGTCGACTTCTCGACCTTGCCGCCCGCCGTCGTGATGGATGTCGACGAAAGCGTCCTCGACAACTCGGAGTCCGAAGTGCGACTGCTGCTGCAGGGGACCTGCTTCAATGCGTTCCCGGCATCCTGGGACGCCTGGGTCGCCGAGCGAAAAGCGCCCGCGGTGCCCGGGTCCGTGGAATTCATCCAGTCGGCACGGATGCTGAAGGATCCAGCCGGTCGGGCGGTGCGCGTCTACTTCGTCACGAACCGCGAATGCGGGAAGCGACCCGCGAGCGACGCGACTTGTCCGCAGGAAGAGGACACGGCGGCGAACCTGCGTTCGCTCGGCCTCGGCACGGATGCGCTCAGGGACGAGCTCCTGGTCCGCGGCGAGCGCCCGGACTGGGGCGGTGAAAAACTGTCGCGCCGCCAGGAGATCGCGCGCAGCTACCGCATCGTGCTGAACATCGGCGATGACCTCGCCGACTTCCTGCCGGAGGCCCGTCGGCAGACCGTGGCTGACCGCGACCTCGCGCGCTGCTCGCGGGATGCGTTCTGGGGACGCCGTTGGTTCATGCTCCCGAACCCGGTCTACGGCTCCTGGCTCGTCGCGACCGGGCCCGACCTCACGAAGTCCCTGGCCGCCGAACCGGACGTCCTGCAGACCTGTCCGCGGCCGTAAGCCCCGTTTCACTGTGACGGGCGTCAAAAACCGCGGCAAAACTGCTGCGCGGGCTCCTGCCGTAATTTATGTTGGCTGGCCATGACGCCCGCTGACGACCGCGTACTGCAGCTCCTGCAGAAATGGCAGAAGAGCCTCGACCTGCACGCCCGCTACGCGGACCTGCCGGAGGACCAGTACTGGCTGGTGCAGCCCTGGCCCAATCACCAGCGGCCGACCAAGTGGGTGGTGGATCTCGCGCGGCAGCGCCTCGCGGACCTGCAGAACATCGTCAAGGCGCGCCTCGCCTCGGCCGACCCCTCGCTCTCGGAGGCGCTCGAGCTGATGTCCTTCCTGACAAACCTCGTCGGTTCGCAGCACGTCGAACGCTTCGTCCCGATCGCGGAGCCGGAGCGCGAGCGCCAGCTTGAGAAGACGCGCGCGCCGAGGCCGGGGAGTGCCGGCTCGACGTCGACAGCGACAGTGCTGAAACCGGCGCCGCCCCCGAAGCCCGCGCGCGCAACGGGCGGCAAGCCGAAGGCGGCGGCCAAGGCGCCGAAACCGGTCAATGACACCACGGTCACCGCCGTCGTCAAGGATGCGGCGCGCCTCCTGTCCTGGGGACGCGACTGGCATGAGCTGCCCGAGGCGATCGCGCGCATCGCGGGACGACCGGGGGTCGCCCAGGTGCGCCAGATCCTGCGCAGCAGCAAGGGCGCCATCGAACAGCGCGTCGCGCAGCAGGACAAGCACTGACGCATTAAGATCAGCGCCCGCATGGACCCAGAATCCAAGACGGGCGCACCAGCCGGGCTTTTCCGCCGACTCGCGGCCCTCCTCTACGACCTCCTGCTCGCGATTGCGATCGCGTTCGTCGCGACTGCCGCGATGCTGCCGCTGACGCACGGCGAGGCGATCCTGAATGCGACGCAGGGCATGGTCGGGCACCTGTACCACGCGGTCTGGCCATGCGCTGTGTTCGTTTACTTCGGCTGGTGCTGGACGCGCGGCGGCCAGACGCTCGGCATGAAAGCCTGGAGAATCCGGCTGCAGACAGACGCGGGCGGGCGCATCGGCTGGGTCGGTGCGATCTTCCGCTACGTGCTGGGTCTCGTCATCGGCCTGCTGGCAGTCCTCGGCATCTGGTACCTGTCCAGGCCCGGCAGCCCGCTGGTCCTTTTAGGCGCCATCGCGCTGTGCGCGCTTGCCATACTCAACTTCGCCTGGATCGCGTTCGATGGCGGCGGCCGCAGCCTGCAGGACCTCGTCGGGCGTGTGCGGATCGTCCGGACGAACTAGCGGCGATTCATTGCCCCGCGGGCGGCCGAAGCTCCAGCACATAGCCGAGGGCCGAGGACTGGTCGTCGCCCCAGGTGCTCGCGAACGCGACCTTCGATCCGTCCGGTGATGGCGATGGGTGAACCTCGCAGTCATAGCAACCGGTGGTCGTCGAATAGTGGTGCGCGTATCGCTCGATGTCCCGGCTGTTCAGGTTGACCGCGAGGATTTCGCCCTGGTACTTGCCGTCCGGAGTCCGGTTGTAGGTGGCATAGACCCAGCCTGGCCTAAGCGTCGCTCGCGTGGCGACGTGGCTCGCAAAAGCCTCGTTCACCGGATCCGTCAGTGAGCGCAAGGAAGCGCGGTCGACGTTGACCGCGAGAATCCGGCCGACCCGGCCGCCGATGGTATCCACGCGGCGGATGACCTTGTTGAACCAGTACCGGCTGGTGCCGGCAATCCACGTCGACCCATCGGTGTTGACCGCGAAGTCGGGATGGCCGATCAGCACCGGCAGAAAACCGTCCGCCGGCGAGCCCGCCGAGCAGCTGATCCCGGCATCACATTCCGCCGGACGCAGCGATTCGGGAAAGACGTGACTCGTGATCGCAAGCGTCGAGGGATCGGCGTCGACGACGCGCCAGTTGCTCTCCGGACCGTAGTGGACCATGAAGCGCAGCCCGTTCGACGCGGTGCGCAGGTCAAACGACTCGTTGGGCGGCACGCAGGTCGCCAGTCCGCAGCCAACGCGCAGGTCGAGCGGCGGCCCGGCACGCCCACGGCGCGTGCTCATGTCGAAAACGTAGAGGTAGCGGTTGTCGCCGACGATGCCGACGTAACGTCCGTCCTGGGAGACATTCCACTTGCCGCCGGTCGAATTGTCCCGGTACGGCAGGCGCCAGGAACGGACCACGGCCGCGGTCCTCACGTTGTACCAGCTGAGCGTATCGCCGGAAATCTGCACGCGAATGGAGCGCAGCAGCGGATGCCAGCGGCTCTCGCGGCGCGGCTCGAAGTAAGCATAGAGCGGCTTGTAGCCGTTGCCGCTCAGGATCAGGTTGTTCGGGCTCACGTCCTCGCGACCGAGGTAGATGTGCATCAGCGAGCCGTCCGCATTCCACGGCTGCGTCGTGACGTAGTGCTGCCGCGAGAAATTCGTCCAGGTTCCGATGATTTCGCCGGTCGCGGTCACGATCGGCGTACCGGGCTCGCCTGCGATCCGGATGACGCGTGTGCCAAACGGTTCGATCACGACGCGCTTTCGATACGCCAGCTGCGGCGGCATGGCCTCGGGGATCTCGACGTCCGGGTCCGTGATGGCAATGAGTCCGTCTTCGGTGACGACTCCCAGTCTCTTGAAGTCGACCAGCGTCGCGGCGCCCGCGACACCGCAGACGACCATGGCCATGACGAGGGAAATCCCGATGGGCGACGGTTTCATGCGGCCACGCCGAAGCTAGCGGACTCGCCAGATCGCAACCAGGGCGACCGTCAGCAGCAATGCCGTCGGTCCCCAGGCGACCAGCAGTGGATTGAGCCCATAAACCCGCGCGCTGTTCTCGAGTGTCTGCGTCAACAGCACGAAGAGAACGCCGACCATGATGCCGATCACGGTGCGCGCGCCGGCGCCAGCCGAGCGGAGCGGCCCGAAGGCGAACGGCACGGCGAAGATGCACACGACGACGGCCGCGACGAGCCGCGAGATGCGCGACCAGAATGCAATCTCCCAGACGGCGGCGTCGAGGTCGTTGGCCCTCAGGTGCCTCATGTAGGCGTAGAGGTCGGTCAGCGACAGAGTGTTCGGCTGCGCCACGGCAACGCCCAGAAAATCCGCGTTGAATTTCCGGTTGGTCGCGAGTCTGCCAAGATTTCGCGCCGTGACGTGATCGTCAGCGAGCCGCGTTTCGGCGTAATTGGAGAGGATCCAGCGTCCGGCCTCATCCTCCGTTGCGGTCTCGGCACGGGCGACGAGCCGCAATCGCCTGTCGTCATCGAGCTCGTAGATGAATACACCGCCGAACAGGTTCTCCGCCGCCTGGCGTCGCACATTGATGAAATAAGGACCCTCTCGCACCCATGCGCTGCGGCTACCGGTGAACTCGAATTGCGCATAGCGGCTGAAGATCTTGTACTGGCGCGCGAACTGGTCGGCGGGCGGCACGAAGTACTCGCCGATCACCCAGAGCAGCGCCGCGAAGACGACGCCCGCGAGCCCCGCGGAGACTGCGATGCGCCCGACCGACACGCCTGCGGCGCGCACGACCGTCAGCTCGCTGTCACGCGCGAGACCGCCGAGCCCGATGATCGCCCCGATCAGCGCGCCGATCGGCAGGAGCTGGTAAGTCTGCAAAGGCAGCTGCAACAGCGTGACGAAAAAGGCGGCCGCGACATCGTAGCTGCCCTGGCCGATGTCACCCTGCTGCCCGATGAAGGTCACAAGCGTCATGAGCGCGAGCAGCACGGCCATGACCATGAGCGTGTGCAGCAGCACTGTCTTTGCAATGTAGCGATCGAGGATTGTCACGTGGCTGACCGCGCCGCGCGGCCCCATGCCGTGAAGGGACTCTGGCGGTAGAGCAGCACCAGACCGATGCCCAGGAAGAGCGCATGCACCCACCAGGTCCCGGCTTCGGGTGGCAGCCGGCCCTTTTCGATCCACACCTGCGCTGCCGACACGAGGTTCGCGTAGACGAAATAGAGCAGGATCGCGATCGCAACTCGAGCGTAGCGACCCTCGCGCGGCCGCAGCGCCGAAAGCGGCACCGCGATGAATGCGAGCACCAGCACCATGATCGGCAGCGCAATCCGACGCTGCAGCTCTGCGATGTCCACGAGTGCGCTCGAGCCGAAGAGCTCGCGGCTGGGCTTGCGCTCCGGCACCGTGCGTCCGGCGCCCGGCTCCGGCACGACGACCGGGATGCCATGCTCGGCAAATCGGATACGACGGAACCCCGCCTGCCCCGGAACACCCTCGATCCGCTCGCCGTCGTGCAGCACGACAATCTGCGTACGGCCGCCCTGCAGGACGCGCTGTTCCGCCCATGCAGCCGTCGCGACCTCGACCCGATCGCCGGTCAGGTGCTGCATGAAGACGTGGATCAGGCGACCGTCCGCCCCCCTCTGTTCGGCGTAGAAGACCGCCTTGCCATCGGCGTAGGTGCGAAAAGTCCCGGGCGTCAGTATGCCGAACTGCGCATCCCGCATGCCCCGGCCGCGCAGCGCTTCGGCCCCGTTCCGGGCTTCCGGACCAACCACGAAGGCCAGCCAGGCGAGGCCGATCGCAACCGGTACGGCCAGCGCGTATACCGGCAGGTACAGCCGCTCCGGGCCGATCCCGCACGCCCGGACGGCGGTCATTTCGCTCTCGTGGTACAGGCGACCCAGGGCGAGCATCGCCGCGAGCAGCATGCTGATGGGCACGAGCACCATCAGGTTCTCGAGCGTCGTGAGGCCGATCAGGGCCAGTACGATGTCGTGGGGGAACCCGCGCTCGGCTGCGATGCCAAGGATGGTGGCGAGCTGGTAACTCACGAGAATTGCGAGCAGCACGACGGTGACGCCCGCGAGGGACACCGCGACTTCGCGCAGGACGTATCGGTCGATGGTGGCAAACAAGGCGGGTTCCGCGCGGCCAATCGGCCATTTTCGATTAAACTGGCAGGACACGGTAAACCAGCGCGACACCGCGCTCAACGGGCGCGCCGGTCGGCGCGGCATGCGGGGGATCGAGGACCATGCAGTTTCATGTGATCAAGGCCGGCGCGGCACGCAAGCCCACGGCCTGTGCGATCGTCGGAATTCACGAGAACGCGGCGATGTCCGAGTCCGCCCGGCGGCTCGATCGCGCGAGTGGCGGCGCGATCTCGCGCGTCCTGAAGCGCGGCGATTTCGCGGGGCGGAGCATGGAGACCTTCCCGATCGTGGGCCTGCGCCGCGGTGCGGCCGACCGGATCCTGCTCGTGGGCCTTGGCACGAAGTCCGGCTTCGGCCGCAAGCCCTACCGCCGCGCGGTCTATGCGGCCACGCAGTGGCTGGCGAAGAGCGGCGCCCCAAATGCGGTGTCCTGGCTCGCGGCGGATGGCGTGCCCGGCCTCGACGCGTATTACGCCGTGCGACACGCCGTCGAGAGCGTGAACAACGCGCTCTACCGGATTCCGGACCTCAAGACGGCGAAGAAGCCGCCGCTCCCGAAGCTCTCGAAATTCGGCATTGCCGTGGCGGACGCGGATGCAGGGTCCGCCGAACGCGGCCTCCGCGACGGGCGCGGCATTTCGGCCGGCATGGCGCTCATGAAGGACCTCGCGAACCTGCCCGCGAACGTCTGCACGCCCTCCTACCTCGCCGATGCCGCGAAGGCGCTCGCCCGGGAGCACAAGAGCATCAGCGCCAAAGTGCTCACGCGCCGCGAGATCAAGGCGCTCGGGATGGGCTCCTTCCTCTCCGTCACCCGCGGCTCGGACGAGCCGCCGCGCCTGATCGTGCTCGAGTATCGCGGCGGCAAGAAAGGCGATGCGCCCGTTGCGCTCGTCGGCAAGGGCATCACCTTCGACACCGGCGGCATCTCCCTCAAGCAGCCCCCGGGCATGGACGAGATGAAGTTCGACATGTCGGGCGCCGCCTCCGTGTTCGGTGCCTTCAAGTCGATCGCGACGATCGAGGCGCCGCTGAACGTCGTCGGCATCATCCCGACCTGCGAGAACATGCCGGGCGGCCGCGCGACGAAGCCGGGCGACATCGTCACCTCGATGTCGGGAAAGACCATCGAGGTCCTGAACACCGATGCCGAAGGTCGACTCATCCTCTGCGACGGCATCACTTATGCGCGGCGGTTCAATCCGCGCGCGGTGGTCGACATCGCGACGCTGACCGGGGCCTGCGTCATCGCGCTCGGTGCGCACTATTGCGGGCTTTTCTCGCCGGATGAAAAGCTCGCCACTGCCCTAGCAGCCGCCGGCGAGCGCGCCGACGACCGCGCGTGGCGGCTGCCGATCGGCGAGGAATACGCCGAGCTCCTGAAGAGCAACTTCGCGGACCTCGCGAACGTCGCAGGCCGCGAGGCCGGCGCAAGCACGGCGGCCTGCTTCCTCTGGCGCTTCGCGGACGGCCTGTCATGGGCCCACCTCGACATCGCGGGCAGCGCCTACCTGACGGGCAGCCACAAGGGCAGCACGGGACGGCCGGTGCCGCTGCTGGTCGACTGGCTGTTGCACTCGGGCTGAGGCCGTGACGGCCCCGCAGGTCGACTTCTACGTGCTCGCCGGCAGCGACTCGCGGTCGCGCCTGCGTTTCGCGTGCCGCCTCGTGGAGAAAGCCTGGCTCAAGCGGCATCGCGTGCGCGTGCAGTTCGACCCGGGCGGCGAGCTCGAGGCCTTCGACCAGATGCTTTGGACGTTCTCCGACCGCAGTTTCGTGCCGCACAGGCGCGCCGGTGCGCCGGACGACGCGCCCGAGCCCGCACCGCCCATGGTCGTGATCGCCGACACGGCGGACGCGGATGCGGCGGACGGCGACGTGCTCATCAACCTGGCCGCAGCGGCTCCGCCCGCCGTCGAGAGCTGGTCCCGCATCGCGGAAGTCGTGGATTCGGACAGCGGGCGTCGCACGCAGGGGCGCGATCGCTTCCGGGCCTATCGCGAACGCGGCTTTGCGCCGGCGACGCACGAGATGAGGAGCGAGTCATGAACCGCGATTCCGCGCGCGAACTGCCGATCCTGACCGACGTCGTCGAACTGCACGCGACCGGGAGCTTCCCGAAACCCGAGCGCGCTCCCGAGCCCGAGTCGCCCTACGCATCGGGACTGCTGTCCGAGGAGGACGTCGCCGCGCTGCAGGCGCTGCTCGTGAGCCGCACGCTGAATCTGACCGATGAGCTCCTGCACTCGGCCGCGCGCGAGATCGAGGCCGTCATGTTCGAGCGCGTGATCGATCGCCTGCGCGCGGCGTTGCCGGACCTGGTCGCCGCCGCACTGCGCGAGCAGTTCGCGCCCGGCGAAGACTGAGGCCGCCGCTCCCGGGCGCATGGACAAGACCTACTCTCCGCGCGACATCGAAGAGCGCATCTACCACCGCTGGGAGGACGAAGGACTCTTCGCCCCGGCCGGTGACGGCCCGCCATTCTGCATCGTCATTCCGCCGCCGAATGTGACCGGCACGCTCCACATGGGCCATGCGTTCCAGGACACGATCATGGATGCGCTCACGCGCTACCACCGCATGGCGGGCGATCGCACGCTCTGGCAACCCGGCACCGACCACGCAGGCATCGCGACCCAGATGGTGGTCGAGCGCCAGCTGAACGCGGAAGGCAGGACGCTCCACGAGCTCGGCCGTGAAGCCTTCAACGAGCGCGTCTGGCGCTGGAAGGAGGAATCCGGCGGAACGATTGCCCGCCAGATGCGCCGCCTCGGTGCCTCGGTCGACTGGAGCCGCGACCGGTTCACGATGGACCCGGGACTCTCGCGCGCGGTCCAGCACGCCTTCATCCGGCTCTACGAGGATGGGTTGATCTACCGTGGCAAGCGTCTCGTCAACTGGGACCCGGTGCTGAAGACGGCCGTATCCGACCTCGAGGTGCAGTCCGAGGAAGAAAACGGATGGCTGTGGCACATCCGCTATCCGTTCGCGAACGGCAAGGGCCACGTGACCATCGCGACGACGCGGCCCGAGACGATGCTGGGCGACGTCGCGGTCGCCTTCCACCCGGACGACGAGCGCTATCGCGGGCTCGACGGCACGATGCTCGCGCTGCCGCTCACGGGCCGCGAGATCCCGCTCATCGCCGATGCGTTTGCCGACCCGGCTTTCGGCACAGGTTGCGTGAAACTGACGCCGGCGCATGATTTCAATGACTACGAGGTCGGCCAGCGCCGCGGCCTGCCCCTCCTCAACATCCTCACGGCGGACGCGAAGATCAACGACGAGGCGCCGGCCGCCTATCGCGGACTCGACCGCTTCGAGGCGAGGAAGCGCATCGTCGCCGACCTCGAGGCTGCGGGCCTGCTCGAGAAGGTCGAGCCGCACCGGCTCACGATCCCGCGCGGCGACCGCAGCGGCGCCGTGGTCGAGCCCTGGCTCACGGACCAGTGGTACGTGCGCGTCGAGAAGCTCGCGGCACCCGCCATTCGCGCCGTCGAGGACGGACGCATCCGCTTCGTGCCCGAGAACTGGGACCGCACATATTTCGAATGGATGCGCAACATCAAGGACTGGTGCATCAGCCGCCAGCTCTGGTGGGGTCACCGGATCCCGGCCTGGTACGGTCCGGATGGCGCGATCTATGTCGGCGAGAGCGAGGATGCGGTCCGCGGCACGCACCAGCTCGCGGCGAGCCTGCCGCTCACGCAGGACGAGGACGTGCTCGACACCTGGTTCTCCTCCGGTCTCTGGCCGATTTCGACGCTGGGCTGGCCGGAGCGGACGCAGGAACTCTCGACCTTCTACCCGACGAGCGTCCTCGTCACCGGCTTCGACATCATCTTCTTCTGGGTCGCGCGCATGGTGATGCTCGGCATGCATTTCACCGGCGAGGTCCCGTTCCGCCAGGTGTACATCCACGGCCTGATCCGCGACCACGAGGGCCAGAAGATGTCGAAGTCGAAGGGCAACGTCCTCGACCCGCTCGACATCGTGGACGGGATTGAACTCGAGGCGCTGGTCGCCAAGCGCACGACGGGCCTGATGCAGCCGCAGCTCGCGCCGGCGATCGCGCGCTCGACGCGCAAGCAGTTTCCGGATGGCATTCCGGCGCATGGCACGGATGCGCTCCGCTTCACCTTCGCCTCGCTCGCGACGCTTTCGCGGGACCTCAGGTTCGACCTCGGGCGCGTGGACGGCTACAAGAACTTCTGCAACAAGCTCTGGAACGCCGCGCGCTTCGTGCTGATGTCGACCGAGTCGCCGCTGCCCGCGGGGCCGGAGGCGCCTGCGGCCCACGACCGCTGGATCCGCTCGCGGCTGGCAGCGACGATCGCCGCCGTGCGCGAGGCCTTCGCGCAATACCGCTTCGACCTGGCGGCGCAGGCGGTGTATGAATTCACCTGGTACGAGTTCTGCGACTGGTACCTCGAGTTCAGCAAACCCGTCCTCCAGTCGGACGAAAGCGACCCCGCGGCAAGGCGCGCGGCGCGGCGCACGTTGCTGGAGACGCTGGAGGCGCTGCTGCGCCTGCTGCACCCGATCATGCCCTTCATCACGGAGGAGATCTGGGGACGCGTCGCGCCGCGCGCGGGCGTCACCGGCGCATCCATCATGCGCCAGCCGTTCCCCGAGGCGCCGGCGGATGCAGCCGATCCGGTCATCGAGTCCGAGATGCGCTGGGTCATGGATTTCATCCTCGGCGTGCGCCGCATCCGCGGCGAGCTCGACATCGCGCCCTCGGTGCCGCTCACCGTCCGCCTGCAGGCGGCCTCGACGCAGGATCTCGAGCGTTACGCACGCCACGAAGCCGTGATCCGCCGCATGGCCGGCATCGCCGGCGCGACCGCGCTCGGCGCGGGCGAGGCGCCGCCGCAGGCCGCGGCCGCCCTCCTCGGCGACTTGCGGATCCTGGTGCCGATGGCCGGGCTCATCGACGTCGACGCGGAGCTGGCCCGCCTTGGCAAGCGCCGCGGCAAGGTCGAGCAGGAACTCGCGCGGGCGAGCGCCAAGCTCGGCAACGCGAGCTTCGTGCAGAACGCGCCCGCCGAGGTGGTCATGCAGGAGCGCGAGCGGCTCGAGGTATTCAAGCGTGAACTGGCGCAACTTGCCGAGCAGCACGAGCGGGTAGCCTCGCTGCGATGAATGCGCAGTCGCAAGCCTCGGATCCCGCGCGCGGCCAGCTCCTCGCCGCGCTCGCGAGCCTGAACCAGGTCATCCTCGGC
>DATBSX010000252.1:0-2330 GCA_036559565.1 Steroidobacteraceae bacterium
GGGCTTCGCGAGGTCGTAGTAATAGAGGTCGCCCGCGAGCGGGACGAGGATCGCGCGCGAATCCGGCGACCACTGGTAGTCCACGATGCCGCGCAAGGCCGCGATGCGCTGCCGCTCGCGCCGCGCCTCTTCCTCGGCCGAGAGCTTTTCCTCCGCGGGAGCGAGCAGGCGTGAGTCCACCAGCAGGCGATGCGTCTTTTTCGCGACGTCGTAGGCCCAGAGGTCGAAAACCGCCGGCGAATCGTCGCGCCCGCGCAGGTAGCTCACGAGCTTGCCGTCCGGCGAGAAGCGCATCTGCCGCAACGCGGGTCCCTGCAGGTCCGGCGCATCGAAGAGCCGCTCGACCGGCAGGTCGCGGGCCATGGCCGGCTGGGACAGGCACAGGGCCGTCGCGAGTGCCATCACGAATGAACGCATTGTCACTCCGTTCCGTCGCAGCAGGAATCAGGCGGGCGAGGCGGTTTGTTAGACTGCGCGCCTCGCCAACCCGGAGTGTAAGCACGGTGTACCGACATGTCATACCCGGCCTTGCAATGGCCTGGCTCGCCGCAGTGTCCGGCATGAGCCGCGCCGCCGATTCCACGGGCGCTGCCGGCGTCCTGCGCTACCCGCCGGCGCCGCGCGGCACGACGGCCGATGTGTATCACGGCACCGAAGTCGGCGATCCCTACCGCTGGATGGAGACGTCGTCTCCCGAGCTCTCGGCCTGGGTCACGGCACAGAATGCGGTGTCCGAGCCGTATCTCAACGCGATCCCGGCGCGCGAAGCGATCAAGAAGCGGCTCACCGAGCTCTGGGACTACGAGCAATACGGCTACAGCTGGCTGTCGGAAAAGAGCCGCGTACCTGTGAAACTGGGCGGGCGCTATTTTTACGTCGAAAAGAAGGGTTCGCAGAACCAGGGCATCCTGTACTGGTCCACCTCGCTCGATGCGGCGGGAAAGCTGCTGATCGATCCGAATACGCTGTCGGCCGACGCGACCGCGTCGCTCGCCGACTACTCGATCAGCCCGAACGGCCGCTACGTCGCTTACGCGGTATCGGACGGCGGCACGGACTGGGACACCTGGCACGTGCGCGAAGTCGACACCGGGCGCGACCTGTCCGATCTCATCAGCGACACCAAGTTCACCGGCGCGGCCTGGCTGCCCGACGCGAGCGCGTTCTACTACTCGCGCTACCCGAAAGGCGCGGACGGCAAGGCGGACGACCAGCAGCAGGTGAGCGTCTATCTCCACCGGCGCGGCACGGCGCAGGCCGAGGACGCCCTTGTCTATGCGACGCCGGAAAACCCGCGCCACAACCCCTACGCCACGGTCTCCGAGGACGGGCGCTGGCTCGTGTACGGGATCTCCTACGGCTTCGACAGCAACGCGATTCACATCAGGGACCTGTCGAAACCCGATGCGCCGGTCGTGCGCCTGTTCGACAAGTGGGACGCCATTTACGAGTTCATGGGTTCGGATGGCGACCGGCTCTACTTCAAGACGACGCTCGCCGCCCAGCGCGGCCGCGTGATCGCGGTCAATCCCGCGTCGCCAACGCCGGTCGAGATCGTGCCGGAAGCGAAATCCACGCTGTACCAGGCCAGCCTCGTCGCCGGGCACGTCATCGCGAACTACCTCGAGGACGCGCGCTCGCATGTCGTCGTGTTCGACGGCAACGGCAAGCGGCTGCATGACGTCCGCCTGCCGGGCCTCGGCACCGCAATCGGCTTCCCGGATTCCGCGAAGGACGGCGAGACATTCTTCGCCTACACCGACTACCTGACGCCGCTCGCGCTCTATCGCTACGACGTCGCCAGGGACGAAGTGACGACGTATCGCAAGCCGACCGTCAGCTTCGACGGCAGCCCGTTCGTGACCGAGCAGGTCTTCTATACGAGCAAGGACGGCACGCGCGTGCCGATGTTCATCACGCGCAGGAAGGACTCGAAGCTGGATGGCCACAACGCGACGCTGCTCTACGGCTACGGCGGCTTCGACGTGTCGCTGACGCCGACGTACAGCGCGGCGGTCGCGGCCTGGCTCGAGCGCGGCGGCATCTATGCGGTCGCGAACCTGCGCGGCGGCGGCGAGTACGGCGAGGTGTGGTACGAGGCGGGCACGAAGGCGAAGAAGCAGAACGTGTTCGACGACTTCATCGCCGCGGCCGAGTGGCTCGTTGCGCAGAAGTACACGTCGAGCGAGCGGCTTGCGGTCCAGGGCGGCTCGAACGGCGGACTGCTCGTCGGCGCGGTGATGAATCAGCGGCCGGAGCTGTTTCGCGTCGGGATCGCCCAGGTAGGGGTGATGGACATGCTGCGGTTCCAGAAGTTCACCATCGGGTGG
>DATBSX010000253.1:0-1781 GCA_036559565.1 Steroidobacteraceae bacterium
GTGGTGGGCGCAGTCGCGATCTTGACCGGCTGGCCGGCACGCAGGCGCTCGCCGCCGCGCACGACGACGCGGTCCCCCGCCGCCAGGCTCCCCGTGATCTCGACCTGCTCCGAATCGCCCGTGCCGACGCGCACCGCGATGCGCTCGGCGACATCGCCCTTGCCCACGCGGAACACGTGCGCGCCGTCCGCGCGCACGATGACGGCGTCGCGCGGCACCATGAGGCCCGCGCTCTGGCGCGCAGCCGGCAGGTCCACGCGAACGGCGGAGCCGATCGGCCAGCCGGCGCCGCTCATGGCGATGCGCACCTCGATCATGCGTGAGCGCTCGTCGCCGACCGGCACGATCGCGCGGATCTTGCTGCGCAGCTCCTGCGTCGGCCCGTGGACCGTGACGGCCTGGCCCGCAGCGAGGTGGCCCGCCTCCGCGACCGGCGCACGCGCGACGACCTCGACGTTCTCGGTGTCGGTCAGGCGCAGCACTTCGGTGCCCGCGGACACGAATTCGCCGAGCTGGCGGATGCGCTCCGCCACATAGCCCGGAAACGGCGCGCGGATCGTCGCGCGCGAGATGAGGTGCTGAGTGCTCTCGCGTGTCGCGCGCGCCTGCTCGAGTTCGTGGCGCGCCATCGCGAGGCGGGCGGCCGCCTCCTCGATCTGGCTCTTCGATGCGATGCCGTCCGGCAGGGCATCCAGCCGTGCGAGTTGCGTGCCGAGAAGATCCGCGTTCGCCGAAAGCCGCGAGATCTGCGCATCGTTCTCCTTGAGCTGCAATTCGAGCGCGCGCGCATCCACGCGCGCGAGGGGCGCTCCCTTCGCGGCCTTCGTGCCGGGCTCGGCCACCCAGTCGAGGCGGCCGGTCACCTCCGCCGCGAGCCGCGCGTCGTTGCGGCTGACGACGGTTCCGGTCGTCGAGACCGTCGTGTCGACGCCGCCTTTCGTCACGGGCGCGACCGTGACCGGCGCCGGGGGCGGCGCCTGGTCCTGGGCCCGGGCCGCGCTGGCCGCCAGGGAGGATGCAGCCAGCGCGGCCACCGCCACGCACCATGCAATGGAACGCGTCTTCAACTTGTGTTTCATCAGGCACCTTCCTCGAGCATGCGTCCCGCCGCCTTCGCCGCGGATTTCTCCGCTGCGGGTTCGCCGAGGCGCAGGAGCGCCGGCAGGAGCACGAGCATGAATACGGTATTGAACAGCATGCCGCCGCAGATGACGGTGCCGAGGCCGCGGTACAGGGCGGCGCCGGGGCCCGGCACGATGATCATCGGCAGGAGCCCCGCGAGCTGGCCGAGCGAGGTCGCAAAGATCGGCCGCGTACGCTCCTCGAGCGCGTGGCGCACGGCACTCCTGCGGTCCATGCCGCTGCGCTCGGCCGCGCGCGTGCTCTCGACCAGGAGGATCGCGTTGTTGACGGCAGCGCCGAGCAGGATGATGAAGCCGACCATCGTCAGCATGTCGAGCGTCTGCGGCGTGAACAAATTCAGGAATCGGATGCCGAGCACGCCGCCGAGGCTCGCGAGCGGCACAGTCAGCAGCACGTAGGCGCTGTCCTTCGCCGAGCGGAAGAGCGCGCCCATGATCAGGAAGAGCACCAGCAGCGCCAGCGAGATATTGACGCGCATGTCCGCAAGCGCCGTCTCGAGGCTGCCCGCGTCGCCGGCGTAGCGGATGCCGCCGTCCGGGGGCAGCAGCGGCTGGATCGCCGGGCCGACGTCGGTCTCGAGCTGCTGCATCGCCTGCTGCAGCGAGGTGCCGGGCGGCGCGACGACGTTGATGCCGATC
>DATBSX010000254.1:0-4976 GCA_036559565.1 Steroidobacteraceae bacterium
CGCCGCCGGTCAGCGCCGTACTCCGGCGCGAGCTCCTCGAGCAGGATGACGCCGTGTGCGACGCTGTGGACGGTCTTGTCATTCCCTTCCGACGTCAGGTCATCGAGCAGCAGGACCGTCGTCTTGCGCTGGGCGAAAAAATGCTTCAGCGCCAGGATCTGGCGGCGATACCGCAATGACCCCTGCGCGAGCAACCGGATCTCCGAGAGGCTGTCCAGTACGACCCGATCGGGCTTGATGGATTCGAAGGCTTCGAAAATGCGCCTGGTGGTTTCACCAAGCTCCAGGTCCGATGAGTAAAGCAGGCTTTGCTGCTGGTCTTCGCTCAGGAGGTTCTCGGGCGGCAGCAATTCGAAGACTTCGATGCCGTCGAGTTTCCAGCCATGCGAGGCGGCGCTGGAGCGCAATTCGTCTTCGGTTTCCGAAAGCGTGATGTAGAGGCACCGCTCGCCGGCGGCCGCGCCCGCGCGCAGGAACTCCAGTGCGATCGTCGTCTTGCCGGTGCCCGGCTTTCCCTCGATCAGGAAAGTCCGGCCCTGCGAAAAGCCGCCATTCAATACGTCATCCAGCCCGGCGATGCCCGTGGACAGCGGCCCGGCCTTGGCACGCTGAGCCGATTTTTTCGTCATTTCGGGAACCTTTGCGGAGGCTGCAACAGGTGCCCGAAGTTACCACGGCCGAGTGCGCGGGCGTGTCAGACGGGGACGGCATTTCATCTGCTTGATTCCGGTGGTTTTTTCCCTTGAGAGAACCTATGGTCGGGCGATGAGCGATGTCCGCCCGTGGACTTGCCCCACCTGCGCGCAGTCGGTGACGACGCTTTTCTGCCCCCGCTGCGGGGAATCGCCCGTGTCGCCGCGGGATTTCACGCTGCGAGGACTCACCGAAAGGCTGATCGTCGCATTCACCAGCGTAGACACGCGTACGATGCGTTCGGCCTGGTGTCTCCTGCGCCATCCCGGACGATTGACGCTCGCGTGGATGAAGGGCGTCCGCAAAACCCACGTCGCGCCGATCACGCTCTTCCTGCTCATCAACGTCGTCTTCTTCGCCGTGCAATCGCTGACCGGCGAGACGGTTTTCAGCTCGTCGCTGGACTCCCACCTTCACCACCAGGACTGGAGCGGCTATGCGCAGGCGCGAGTGGCGGAAAAGCTGGAGAAATCCGGCACCCCGCTCGCCGAATACGCACCCGTGTTCGACCTGGCCGTCGTCGTCAACGCCAAGTCGCTCATCATCATGATGACCGCCCCGTTTGCGCTGCTGCTGCCGCTCGTCTTCCTGCGCGAGCGCCGGCCATTCATGACGCATGTCGTGTTCTCGCTGCACCTCTACAGCTTCCTGCTGCTGCTGTTCTGCGTCGCCCTTCTGGTAGCCAGGTTAAGCGCAGTCCTTGGCTTCGGCGACTTGCAGTCGTCGGTCGTAGACAACGTCCTCAGCATCGTCAATATCGCGGCCTGCGCCCTGTATATTTACCTCGCGATCGGTCCGGTCTATGGCACGAGCGGCGGCATGCGGATCGCGCAGACCGCCGTGCTTGCGATTGCCGTGGCGGCGATCGTCATCGGCTACAGGTTCGCGCTGTTCCTGATTACGCTGTCCACCACCTAGTTCGTCCGGAGCCCTGATGCAGGCACTGATCTTCGACCTCGACGGCACGCTGATTGATACCGTGTACGCGCACGTGTTCGCCTGGCAGCGGGCGTTCGCGGAAGTCGGCCTTGCAATCGATGGATGGCGCATCCACCGGCGCATCGGCATGAGCGGCGGCCTCGCCGCGCGCGCGGCCGCGCGCGAACTCGGACGCGAGATCACGGCAGCGGAGGAGCAGGCGCTGCTCAAGCGCCACGGCGAATTGTTCCGGCAATTCCTGCCCGAACGGCGTCCATTGCCCGGCGCGATTGAATTGCTGCGCAGCTTGCGCGCCCAGAAGATCCGCTACGGCATCGCGACTTCCGGCAGCCGGCCGGAAATCGACCTGTCGCTCGATGCCCTCGGCATCGGCCCGGAGACCGTCGTGATCGAGCGCCGCGACGTCAAGCGGGCGAAGCCCGAGCCCGACCTGTTCCTCGCGTGCCAGCAGAAGCTCGGCGTGTCGGCCGACGAGTGTTACGTCGTCGGCGACGCGGTCTGGGACCTGCTGGCGGCGCGGCGAGCCCACATGCTGAGCGTCGGATTGCTGAGCGGCGGCTACGGCGAGGACGAGCTGCTCGCGGCCGGTGCCTATCGCGTGTATCGCGACGCCGCGGACCTGCACCGCTCACTGGACGAGCTTGGCATCCTGCCCTGACAGGACCTTCGCGGAGAAGATTTCGCAGCCCGCGATGCCGTCTTTCCGGGCGCAGATCGGGAAGAAGACCGAGCTTCCGTCGGGCGTCCATATGGGCGCGGTCGCGCGTCCCTCGTCGTGCACGATGGGGATCACGTTCTTCCCGTCGGCATCCATCACGTAGATCCGGTGATTGCCGCGACGGTTCGAGGCAAAGGCGAGCTTTCTGCCATCCGGCGACCAGGCCGGCCAGCCGTCGTACGCGGGGTCGTTCGTCAGGTTCTGCGGGTTGGATCCGTCCGCATCCATCACGAACACCTCGGAATTCACCTCGTCGATGATCTTCCGGAAGGCGATTCGCTTTCCGTCCGGCGACGGCCGCGGATAGGTATTGATGCCGGCGGTCGTGAGCTTCGTCACCTGCCGGCTTGCGATCTCGATGCGAAAGATGTCGGCGGCGTTCTTTCGCGGCGGGTCGAGATCGTCCGTCGTGCAATACAGCAGCGACTTGCTGTCGGGCGTCCAGTTCGGATGGATCGCGTGCACATTTTTCGACGTCAGCGCCTGCACGCCGCCGCCGTCGATCGCCATCACGGAAATGACCTGCCCGGCATCCGCGTAGGAGACGAACGCGATCGACTTGCCATCCGGCGACCACGCGGGATCCTCGTGATCGAATGCATCGTGCGTGATCTGCCTGGGCTCGCTGCCATCGGGCTTGGCAATGAACAGCTGCTGGACCCCGGCGACGGCAGTGATGTAGACCATCTGCGCGCCATCCGGCGAGAACGAGGGGTCGATCGTGATCGAACCCGTCACCTGTCGTGCAAACCCGAAGGGCGAGTCCTGGCCCAGGGCCACCGCGGGCAAGAAGACGGAGGCAGCCGCGCAGGCCAGGGAAATCATTCGCATCGGGGAAGCCTCAATCGGTCGGGGCTACCAAGGATACGGCTTGCCGGTGTAGTTCAGGAATTTGCCGGAGTCGTCCGGCCGCAAATTAGCAATCACTGAACGCATCGCCTTGATGCTCTCGGCGGGCGAAAGCTTGCCGCCCGCCCCGCCCATGTCCGTGCGCACCCAGCCGGGGTTCATGACGATGCAGGTGATGCCGCGCGGCGCGAGGTCGAGCGCGAGGCTTCGCACCACCATGTTCACCGCGGCCTTCGACGTGCGATAGGCGTAGGCGCCACCGCTGGTATTGTCCTCGAGCGATCCCATGCCGCTCGTGATCGTGACGATCTTCTTCTGGACGCCCTTCGCGACATTCCCGACAAAGGCCTCGACGACGCGCATCGGACCGAGCGTATTGGCATCGAGCACGCGGGCCCAGGCGGTGTAGTCGATGCTGCCGATCCGGTCGTTGCGCGGCCCCATGACGCCGGCGTTGTTGAGGAGGAGGTCAATCGGCTGCGCGCCGATCACTGCGGCCGCGGCCTTGACGCTTGCGGCGTCCATGACATCCATCGGCAATACGCGAACGCGCCCGCCCGAACCGGCTTCCAGCTTTTTCAATTCGACCGCCTCGTCCGGTGCCCGGCAGGCCGCGAAAACCTGCCAGCCGTCGGCGGCGTACTGGCGCGCGAACTCGAGGCCGAGGCCGCGATTCGCGCCGGTGACGAGAACGACGGGGGATTTCTCAGGCATGCCACAAGTTAGCACGCCCGGACCCGCGCGCATGTCGGACAGGGGCTGCGGCTTGAATTGGGCGGCCGGCCCGCTAGGCTAGCGATCAACTCAAGGGGAAGACATGCGCTCGAACTGGCACGGGATGCCGATCTGGAGCCTCGCCGTGCCGGTGGTCGCGGCCGGCTCGCTGGCCATCGTCTGGGGGGCCGAGCTCGGCTGGAGCTTCATCGGCCTCGTGGCCGCCGTCCTCATCGCTGCTGTCTTCGCCGCCGTACACCATGCCGAAGTGATCGCGCTTCGCGTCGGCGAGCCGTTCGGCACGCTCATCCTCGCGCTCGCCGTCACCGTCATCGAGGCCTCGCTGATCTTCGCGCTCATGCTCTCCGGTGGCGAGTCCACGAGCACCCTCGCCCGCGACACCGTCTTCGCGACCGTCATGATCATCTGCAACGGCGTCATCGGGCTTTGCCTCCTGCTCGGCGCCATGCGCCATCGCGTGCTCACCTTCAATGTGGAAGGCACCAGCCCCGCGCTCGCCGCGCTCGGCACGCTCGTCGTCCTGACGCTCGTGCTGCCGAACTTCACGACGACCGCGCCCGGGCCCGAGCTCTCCCGGTCGCAGCTTGCATTTGCCGGCGCCATTTCCGTCGCACTGTATGCCGTCTATGTCTTCGTGCAGACCGTGCGGCATCGCGACTATTTCCTGCCGGCGGGAGCCCGGGACGAGGAAGCCCACGCCGCGCCGCCGACGGCGCTCGCTACCGGGCTCGGTTTCGTGCTGCTGATAGTCTCGCTCGTCGCCGTCGTCGGACTCGCCAAGAGCCTCGCGCCCGCCATCGAAAGCGCGGTGCGTGCCGCCCGCGTGCCGCATGCCGTCGTCGGCATCGCGATTGCCCTGCTGGTGCTGCTGCCGGAGACGGTCGCCGCGGCGCGCGCTGCGCTCCTTAACCGCATGCAGACGAGCGTCAACCTGGCGCTCGGTTCCGCGCTTGCGACGATCGGGTTGACCATTCCCGTTCTTGCCGCCGCGTCACTCGCGTTCGGCCTGCCGCTTGACCTCGGGTTGCCGACCAAGGAGATC
>DATBSX010000255.1:0-3527 GCA_036559565.1 Steroidobacteraceae bacterium
GGCGGCGAGCAAGGTCCCGCTTCCGCCGCCGATGTCGGCGACGACGCGCGCGCGCGCGAATGCCGGCGCCGCGACGATCGAGTTTGCCTGCTCGGCAGTCTCCGGCGCGTAGTAGGCGTCGAACAGGGCGCCTTGCGCGGCGTTCGAGCGGCGCCAATCCCAGACGTCCGTCCCGAACACGTGGTCGAAGGAGGGCTGCCCGGTCCTGAGGCTGTGGACGAGGTCGGCCCATGGCCCCCAGTACTGTTCGACCATAAGCAGGGCCATCTCGCGCAGCCGCGAGGGCGCGCCGGGAAGCAGCGAGCGGCCGAGAGGCGCCAGAGTGAAGCCGCGCTCGGGCGCCTCTGCGCAGATGCCGAGGGTGCAAAGCGCGCGCAGGAAGCGGAAGAGGTGGGGCGGGGAAAGTTCGAGCGCGTGCGCCAGTTGCTCGGCCGTCCAGCGCCTCGATCCCATCGTCTCGGGCAACCCGAGCTTGACCGCCGCGTAGACGATCGCCGCGCCGCGGCACGCATCGAGCTGCAGGCGCAGCCCTTCTTCGGCAGCCGGGAGCGGGTTCTCCGTCACGGAATCCTCACGGCACGGGTACGATAGCAGCGCCATGCTGCACGTCGCCATCCTCGTTCATCGCCACGATGCGTTCCGCCAGATTGGCTACTGGCTTCGCGCCCTTGCGGAAGTATGGCAGGAAAACGGCGTCCGGGTCAGCGTGCTGCACGGCCCGCAGGCGCGCGCCGAAGCCGACATCGCGATCCTGCATGTGGATCTGACGGTGGTGCCCGAGGAGTATCTGAAGTTCGCACGGCAGTTTCCCGTCGTCGTCAACGGGGGCGTTCCGGACATCTCGAAACGGCGGGTCAGCCAGCAACTCGTGCGGCGCGCGAACGGCTACGAGGGTCCGGTCATCGTCAAGAGCGACCGGAACTTCATGGGCCACCCCGAGGCGGCGCTGTCCCGTCGCGACGCCGCAGGCCGATGGTGGAAGCGTCCGATCAAGCCCGTCGTCGACGCATACCGCATCTTCAACTCGGCGCGCGAGGTTCCCGGCCGTGTCTGGAAGGCGCCCGAGCTCGTCGTCGAGCAGTTCCTGCCGGAGCGCTGGGAAGGCCACTATTGCGTCCGCACCTGGCTATTCTTCGGCGATCAGGAAAGGCATACGCTGTTCTATGCAACAGATCCGCTCGTCAAATCGGCCAGCATCGTCGGCCGCAAACCGCTGGCCGAAGTGCCCGAATCGATACGACAGAGGCGGCGGGACCTGAAGTTCGACTTCGGAAAGTTCGACTACGCCGTCTCGGACGGACGCCCCGTCCTGTTCGACGCCAACCGCACGCCGACGATCGGTTCGTTCCCGAGGGAGCAGTATCTGCCGCTTGTCCGGGTGCTCGCCAAGGGCATCAACGCCTTCCGCCATGCCGCGATCGAGCCAGGCCGATAGAATGGGAGACCTGAAGCCGGCGAACGGCAGCAGCGCAAGCGTGGAGTCGGAAGACGGCATATCGGCTCGCTGGATTGCGCGCCTGTTCGAGCATCCCGACCTGCTCCGCATGGGACACCGCCAGCGCGGGGAAGACCGCAATCTCGGCCTCGGCTGGCTCTACTACGCACTCGGCCGCATCCTGCGCCCGCGCCTTGCCGTGGTCATCGGGTCCTGGCGCGGGTTCGTGCCGCTGGTGATGGCGAAGGCGCTGCAGGACAACCTCGAGCAAGGCGAACTGATCTTCATCGACCCGTCTCTCGCGGACGACTTCTGGAAGGACGCGGATCGCGTGCAAGCGTATTTCCGCGAGTTCGGCGTGCGCAACGTCCGGCACTTCCGCATGACCACCCAGGAATTCGTCGCCGGTGGAGACTATCGCGCGCTCGGAGAGATCGGACTGGTCTTCATCGACGGGCGCCACACCGAGGAGCAGGTGAGGTTCGACTACGAGTCCTTCGCGGGGCTCCTCGCGCCGCGCGGCTTCGTCCTGTTCCACGACAGCATGGTGGTGCGCGACGACAAGGTCTACGGCGCCGAGAACGCGTACCCGGTGACCGTCAAGCATTTCGTCGATCGCCTCAAGGAGGACCGGTCCCTTCAGTTGCTCGATCTGCCGTTCGGCGCCACCGGGCTGACGGTGCTGCGAAAGCTGGACGGAGAATCGTCGAGGGCGCTGCACGACTGGCTGGACGGGCCGCCCTGAGCGCGCGCGTGCCGAAACCGGCGATCGCGATGTTCTGCATGCCGGAGGACGGCCACTTCAAGCCCCTGCGCCCGCTTATCTCCGGCCTCGCTGAGTCGGGATTCGCGGTCCACGTCTTCACCCATCGCCGTTACGGCACCGACGTCAGGCGCGCCGGCGGGATCCTGGTGGATCTGTTCGCGCGTTATCCGCTCGATCGCGCCGACAGCGAGTCGATTCCCATCCCATGCCGCTACGTGAGCTTTGCCGCTGCCTACGCCGAGGAGGTTCTGGAGGAGCTGAAGAGGCTCCGGACAGTCCTTGTCGTCTACGAGACTTTCGCCGTGATCGCCCGCCTGGCGGCCCGCCTGCTCGGCGTGCCCTATGTCAACGTATCGCCTTGCCACAACCTGGATCCGGCCCGGTATCTGCCGATGCTGCGCGCCGATCCGCGCGTGGCGATCTCGGAAGGCTGCCAGCGCGCCGTCGAAACGCTGCGCGAACGCTATGGGGTCGGCGACGCCTCGCCCTTCGACTACCTCACCGGCCTGAGCCCCTACCTGAACATCTGCTGCGAGCCGCCCGAATTCCTCACGCAGGAAGAGCGCAAGGTCTTCGAGCCGGTAGGCTTCTACGGCTCCCTCCTGTCGCCGGCGGATTCAAGCAAGCGTTCGACCCGTGTCAACGATGATCCGGAGCGGGCCAGGATCTATGTGTGCTTCGGGACCGTGGCGCCAAAGTACTATGCGGACGCAGCCCTCGGCGTCTTCCGGGCGGTGTCGGAATGCCTGGAGGCCATGCCGCAGGCGCACGCCCTGATCAGCCTGGGCGGAGCGGCATTCGAGGCCGGGATGCTGCGACGGCTCGCCAGACCGAACGTGGAGGTGGCGGACTACGTGGACCAGTGGAGGGTTCTCGGAGAGGTCGACCTGTTCGTCACCCATCACGGGAACAATTCGACCCACGAAGCCATCGTTCGGCGTGTGCCGATGCTCTCCTACCCGTTCTTCTCCGATCAGCCGGCGCTCGCCGAGAGATGCCGCCAGTTCGGCATCGCGATTCCCCTGGTCCGCTCGACGCGCGAAACGGTGACCGCGCAGCAGTTCCGGGCCGTGATCAATCAGGGCATGGCAAGCCGGGAATCGCTGCGCGCCAGCCTCGATCGCGCGCGCGTCTGGGAGCTGGACGTGATGGCCGGCCGTGGAGCGGTTCTGCGGAGGATCAGGGACCTGATCGTCTGATAATCGGCTGCGCCGGGCATGTACTACCAGAGTGACCAGGCGCCCGTGGTCAATACGTAGCCGGCGAGAAGCAGGTTCGTTACCGCGTGTGCGACTACTGCGTCCGCAAGCTTGTCGCGGTGATAGC
>DATBSX010000256.1:0-4736 GCA_036559565.1 Steroidobacteraceae bacterium
AGGCCGAGGCTCGTGAAGTAATGACGCCAATGCCGCGAGAGGCGGCCGTCCCCCACGAAACCGTAGGGCGATTGCCCGGAAACCGGGCGGCTGGCGGGTACCTGTCCCATGGATCAAGTCCCAAAAAATCGTCTGTTGAACCAATCACCTGTCGCGGCCGCCCGGGGGCGGTCCGCGCAGGCACACTTTAAACACTTCTTGCGGCCGTGCAAAAAGCGCTTAAATTCACGGTGTTACGGGTTGAATCGGCCGCCGCCCGGCCCCATGAACGGGGCAGTTCACGATGGGGATGCCCGCATGCGATCCGATCGACTGACATCGAAATTCCAGCTTGCGCTCGCCGACGCGCAGTCGCTCGCGGTCGGCCGCGACCAGCAGTTCGTCGAGCCCACGCACTTGCTGCTTGCGCTCCTCGACCAGGAGGGCGGCAGCGCGCGGCCGCTCCTCGACCGGGCCGGCGTCAACGTCAACCTCCTGCGCTCGCGCCTGCTCGAGCAGATCGGGCGGATACCGACCGTCGAAGGCACGCACGGCGACGTTCAGTTCTCGAACGACCTCGTCAAGCTCCTGAACGTCACCGACAAGCTGGCGCAAAAGCGCGGCGACGAATACATCTCGAGCGAGCTCTTCGTGCTGGCGGCCTGCGAGGATCGCGGTGCGCTCGGCCGGATCCTGAAAGACTCCGGTGCCGTGAAGGGCGCCCTCGACAAGGCGATCGAGGACCTGCGCGGCGGCGAGAAGGTCGACGACCCGAATGCGGAAGAGCAGCGCGGCGCACTGAAGAAGTTCACGATTGACCTGACTTCCCGAGCCGAGCAGAACAAGCTCGACCCGGTGATCGGCCGCGACGACGAGATCCGCCGCACGATCCAGGTGCTGCAGCGCCGCACCAAGAACAATCCGGTGCTCATCGGCGAGCCCGGTGTCGGCAAGACCGCGATCGTCGAGGGTCTTGCGCA
Organism: Steroidobacteraceae bacterium; assembly: GCA_036559565.1. Classification (GTDB taxonomy): domain Bacteria; phylum Pseudomonadota; class Gammaproteobacteria; order Steroidobacterales; family Steroidobacteraceae; genus SCUD01. Next base: position 960 of record DATBSX010000256.1, read on the forward strand.
GCGCATCGTGAATGGCGAGGTGCCGGAGGGACTCAAGAACAAGCGCATCCTCGCGCTCGACATGGGCTCCCTGATCGCCGGCACCAAGTTCCGCGGTGAGTTCGAGGAACGCCTGAAGGGCGTCCTCACTGATCTCGCCAAGCAGGAAGGCCAGGTCATCCTGTTCATCGACGAGCTGCACACGATGGTCGGCGCCGGCAAGGCCGAGGGCTCGATGGACGCCGGCAACATGCTGAAGCCCGCGCTCGCGCGCGGCGAGCTGCATTGCGTCGGCGCGACCACGCTCGATGAATACCGCAAGTACATCGAGAAGGACGCCGCACTCGAGCGCCGCTTCCAGAAGGTGCTGGTGGACGAGCCCTCGGTCGAGGACACGATCGCGATCCTGCGCGGGCTCAAGGAACGCTACGAGGTCCACCACGGGGTGGACATCACGGATCCCGCGATCGTCGCCGCCGCGACGCTCTCGTACCGCTACATCAGCGACCGCCAGCTACCCGACAAGGCGATCGACCTCATCGACGAGGCGGCCTCGCGCATCCGCATGGAGATCGACTCGAAGCCCGAGTCCATGGACCGGCTCGAGCGGCGCATCATCCAGCTCAAGATCGAGCGCGAGGCGCTCAAGAAGGAAGGCGACGAAGCTTCGAAGAAGCGCCTCGTGCAGCTCGAGGCGGCGCTCTCGGGCCTCGAGCGCGAGTTCGCAGACCTCGAGGAAGTCTGGAAAGCCGAGAAGGCGGCGCAGCAGGGCGCCGCGCACATCAAAGTGGAACTGGAACGCGCCCGGCAGGCCTACGACGCCGCTTACCGCGCCGGCGACCATGGCCGCGCCGCGCAGCTTCAGCATGGGGACATCCCGAAACTCGAGAAACGCCTCGCAGACGCCCACAAGGCGGAATCGAAGGCGCCACAGCTCCTGCGCACGGAAGTCGGCGAGGAGGAAATCGCCGAGGTCGTCTCCAAGTGGACCGGCATCCCGGTCTCCAAGATGCTGGAAGGCGAGCGCGAGAAGCTCCTCAAGATGGAGGAGGCAATCGGCAAGCGCGTCGTCGGCCAGGCCGAGGCCGTGCGCACGGTCTCAGACGCAATCCGCCGCTCGCGCGCGGGACTTGCGGACCCGAATCGCCCGAATGGCTCTTTCCTGTTCCTCGGCCCCACCGGCGTCGGCAAGACCGAGCTCACCAAGGCGCTCGCGGAATTCCTGTTCGACACCGAAGACGCGCTCATCCGCATCGACATGTCCGAATTCATGGAAAAGCACTCGGTCGCGCGGCTGATCGGCGCTCCGCCGGGCTACGTCGGCTACGAGGAGGGCGGCTACCTGACGGAAGCGGTCCGCCGCCGGCCGTATTCCGTGATCCTGCTCGACGAGATCGAGAAGGCGCACCACGACGTCTTCAACGTGCTGCTCCAGGTGCTGGACGACGGCCGCCTGACCGACGGCCAGGGACGCACCGTGGACTTCCGCAACACGGTCGTGATCATGACTTCGAACCTCGGCTCGCAGGTCATCCAGGAGATGGCGGGCGAGGCCAACTACGAGAAGATGAAGGCGGCGGTGCTCGAGATCGTGACGCAGCACTTCCGGCCGGAGTTCATCAACCGCATCGACGACATCGTCGTGTTCCATCCGCTCGCGCGCGAGCACATCCGCAAGATCGTCGAGATCCAGACCGGCTACCTGCGCCGCCGCCTCGGGGATCGCGACATCAGGATCGAGCTCGACGCGAAGGCCCTGGACCTCCTCGGCGAGGCGGGATTCGATCCGGTGTACGGCGCGAGGCCGCTCAAGCGCGCGATCCAGCAGCAGCTCGAGAATCCGCTCGCGCAGAGCATCCTGGCGGGTGAATTCGTGCCGGGCGACACGATCAAGGTCGTCGTGAAGGACGGCGCCCTGGTTATGCGAAAATAGGCGGATGCCGTTCTACGAATACCAATGCTCCGCCTGCGGGAGTCACCACGAAGAGCTCCAGAAGATCACCGCCCGGCCGCTTCGTAAGTGTCCGGCCTGCGGCCGCTCGACGCTCCGCCGCCTGGTCTCGGCGCCGGTCTTCCGCCTGAAAGGCGGCGGCTGGTACGAAACCGACTTCAAGGGCGACAAGGACAAGCAGCGCAATATCGCGGGAGACAAGGAGCCTGCTGCCGCTGACGGCCTACCCGCGGAGAAGGCGAAGGAAGAGAAGCCGAAGGATGGGAAGGCGGACTCCAAGCCGGCGGATGCGAAGGTCACGGCAGATGCGCCGGCGAAGCCCGCAGCCACTGACGTGAAGCCGAAGCCGGCGCCCGCGAAGCCCGCGGCACGCGCTGCACGCAGTCGCCGGCGCCCGGCGCGACGTTAGGCCGCGGTTGCCACGGCCGCGCCCCGGCACGTAACATCGCGCGCCTTGTCCATGCGCACACACTACTGCGGAGAAATCGGCGAATCCCTGGCGGGCCGCACCCTATCGGTCGCCGGCTGGGTGCATCGCCGCCGCGATCACGGCGGCGTGATCTTCGTGGACCTGCGCGACCGCTCGGGCCTGCTGCAGGTCGTCTTCGATCCGGACACGGCGGAAGCCTTCAGGGTGGCCTCGCATCTCGGGCGCGAGTACTGCATCCAGGTGCAGGGCAAAGTGCGGCTGCGCCCCGCCGGCACGGTGAACCCGAACCTGGCCTCCGGCCAGATCGAGGTGCTCGCCCAGAAGCTCGACGTGCTGAATCCCTCCGTGACGCCGCCATTCGCGCTCGACGAAGACGTCGGCGAGGAGCTGCGGCTCAAGCACCGTTACATCGACCTGCGCCGCGACGTAATGCAGAACCGGCTCCGCCGTCGACACGCCATTACTCGCGCGATGCGCGAGTTCCTCGACGACCACCATTTCGTGGACATCGAGACGCCGATGCTGACGAAGGCGACGCCCGAGGGCGCGCGCGACTACCTCGTTCCCTCGCGCACGCATCCCGGCAAGTTCTTTGCGCTGCCGCAGTCGCCGCAGATCTTCAAGCAGCTGCTGATGATGAGCGGCTTCGACCGCTACTACCAGATCGTGCGCTGCTTCAGGGACGAGGACCTTCGCGCCGATCGCCAGCCCGAGTTCACGCAGCTCGACATCGAGACATCCTTCCTCGAGCAGAAGGAAGTGATAACGCTCATGGAGGGGCTGATCCGGCACATCTTCTCGCGCGTGCTCAAGGCCCCGCTGCCGGACCCGTTCCCGCAGCTCACGTATGCCGAGGCGATGCGCCGCTATGGGTCCGACAAGCCGGACCTGCGCGTGCCGCTCGAACTGGTGGACGTCGCGGATCTCGTGCGCGCATCCGAGTTCAAGGTTTTCGCGACGCCGGCGGCCGACCCGGAGGGGCGCGTCGCGGCCCTTCGCGTGCCGCGGGGTGGTGAGCTCACGCGCAAGCAGATCGACGACTACACGACTTTCGTCGGCCGGCATGGTGCCCGCGGCCTCGCCTATATAAAGGTGAACGACGCATCGAAGGGCCGGGACGGCCTGCAGTCGCCGATCCTGAAATTCCTGTCCGACGCGGCGGTCGCGGGCGTGCTCGAGCGCACGAAGGCCGAAAGCGGCGACCTCATCTTCTTCGGCGCCGACAAGGCGAAAGTCGTGAACGATGCGCTCGGCGCGCTCCGGCTCCAGCTCGGGCGCGACCTCGGGCTCGTGGAGCAGGGGTGGTCGCCGCTCTGGGTCACGGAGTTCCCGATGTTCGAATGGGACCCGGACTCGAAGCGCTGGATGGCGATGCACCATCCCTTCACGTCGCCCGCGGATCCCGATCCGTCCGCGC
>DATBSX010000257.1:0-3570 GCA_036559565.1 Steroidobacteraceae bacterium
ATCGAGCATCTGCGCTTCGGCGACGTCGACAACCTGTGGGCGGTCCGCCGCGGCGGCCCGGGCCCGCTCCTGTGCTTCGCAGGCCATACGGACGTCGTGCCCGCCGGCCCGCGCGAGAAATGGCAGTCGGATCCGTTCGAGCCCGTCGTGCGGGACGGCCTGCTCTACGGTCGGGGCGCTGCCGACATGAAAAGCGGCGTCGCCGCCATGACGACGGCCGCAGAGGCGTTCGTCGCGGCGCAACCCGCCTTTGCGGGCGCAATCGGTTTCGTGATCACGAGCGACGAGGAGGGCCCGTCGGTCGACGGCACGCGGCGGGTCGTCGATCGCCTCCGCGAACACAGCGAGCGCGTGGACTTCTGCATCGTCGGCGAACCCTCGAGCCAGCAGGCCTTCGGCGACACCGTGCGCATCGGCCGCCGCGGCTCGCTGTCGGGCCGCCTGACCGTCCAGGGCATCCAGGGACACGTCGCTTATCCCGACCTGGCGCTGAACCCGATTCACGCGGTGCTGCCTGCCTTCGCCGAACTCACCGCGCGGCGCTGGGACGAGGGCAATGCGCATTTTCCGCCGACGGGTTTCCAGATCAGCAACCTGCAATCCGGCACCGGCGCGACAAACGTCATTCCCGGCGAACTCACGGCGCAGTTCAACCTGCGTTGGTCGCCGGTCCAGACGCTCGATGGAATCAAGCGGACGGTTGACGAAATACTGGATAGGCACGGCATTGTTTACTCGATCGAGTGGCTGGAGGCCTCGCATCCGTACTACACGCCGCCGGGCAGGCTGACCGCCCTCGTCGCCGCGGCGGTATCCGACATCGCGGGCCTGAGACCCGAACTCTCGACCGGCGGCGGAACATCCGACGGCCGCTTCTTCGGCGCGCTCGGCGCGGAGGTCGTCGAATTCGGCCTGCTCAACCGCACGATCCACAAGGTCGATGAATGCTGCGCGGTCGAGGACATCGACCGGCTGCACCGCGTCTTCGGGGAAATCCTCAGGCGGACTTTCGCAGGTTGATCCAGAGCCCGAATGCCGTCAGCAGGACGGCGAGGACGAGCACCCAGGCCGGCATCGAGAGGCCCAGGAAGGACCAGTCGATCTTGGCGCACTCCCCGCCCGCCTTGAAGACCTTCAGGATGACGTCCGTCAGCGGGAAAAGATCCAGCATGAAGTCGAGGTCGGCGCCGCAGTCGGCCACCGTGCCCTCGGGCTGCATCTGGATCCAGACATGCCGGCCCGCCGTCGCGATCGTCGCGAGGCCCGTGAGCCCGATGAGCGCGGCGCAGAAGATCCCGCGGCCACCCGGCCGGGAAATGAAGACCGCGACCACGAAAGCGAGGCCGAGCGCCGCGAGCGCCACGCGCTGGAAAATGCACAGGTGGCAGGGCACGAGGCCCATGCCGTACTGCGCGTAGAAGGCGAACGCGACGGCGGCGGCGCAGGCGCAGGCGGCGAGCCCGTTGCCCTGGCGCCGCGCCGGCATCAGGCCCCTTTCCGCCCGCGCGCGAAGTCGCGGATCTGGCGTTCCGCGTCGTCGAGCGAGAGGTGGCGGATGTCCTTGCCGTGGACCATGTAGACAGTGTACTCGCAGATATTCTTGGCGTGATCGCCGATGCGCTCGAGCGCGCGCACCACCCACATGATCTCGAGCGCGCGCCGGATCGAGCGCGGGTCCTCCATCATGAACGTGATGTTCTGGCGCTGGATCGACTCGTATTCCTCGTCCACCTTGCGGTCGCGGCGCGCGACTTCGAAGGCCTCGTCGGCATCGAGCCGCGCGAACGAGTGCAGCGAGTCGTGGACCATCTCCGTGACGAGCCGGCCCAGGTGCCGGATCTCGCGGTAGTTGTCCGAGGGCTTCTCCATCGTCGCGAGCCGCGCCGCGATGTGCCCCACCTTCTCCACCTCGTCGCCGATCCGCTCGAGGTCGGTGATGGTCTTGATGATGGCGACCATGACGCGCAGGTCCGAGGCCGTCGGCTGGCGGGTCGCGATGATGCGCCCGCATTCCTCATCGATCTCGACTTCCATCTGGTTTACGCGGTAGTCGTCCCGCGCCACCTCCTCGCCGAGGTTGCTGTCGCCCTCGATGAGCGCCTTGACCGCGCGCTGCAGCTGCTGCTCGACGAAGCCGCCCATCTCGAGGACACGCGTGCGAACCCGCTCCATGTCCTCGTTGAATCGCTTGGACGTGTGCTGGCCGAGATCGGCGGATTCCATGGCAACAACCCCTGGCCGGCCACGCCGGCATCAATCCATCATATCAATGCTGTGATTCTTTGGCGGGCATGCCGCGCTCGGGCGCCGTCGCGTGCCGGACGTCGGCGCCGCTCACGAGAAATACGACGTGCTCGGCCACGTTCTTCGCATGGTCGCCGATCCGCTCGAGCCCCTTGAGCGCGAACACCGTGTCGAAGATCGGCCGCAGCAGGCGCGTCCGCTCCAACGCGACCGTCATCAGCTGGCGGAGCGCGGCCTCGAATTCCTGGTCGAGCTCGCGGTCGAGCCGCGCGACGTCGTGCGCGACCCGCGCATCGCCGCGGTCGAGCGCGTCCACCGCCACCCGCATCGCCTCCGAGGCGAGCTCGGCCATGTGCCGCAGCGGCCGGTGCATCACGCGCGACGGCCCGCCTGTGCTCCGGCCCGCGCTCGCGAGCGCGAAGCGCGCGATCTTCTTCGCCTCGTCGCCGGCGCGCTCGAGGTCGGTGACCGCACGCGAGATCGCGAGCACCATCCGCAGGTCGCTCGCAACGGGCGCGCGCTGCGCCAGCAGGCGAAAGCTCTCGGCCTCGATGTCGGTCTGGTAGGCGTTGATCTGCTCCTCGCGGAACAGCACGAGCTCCGCCGACTTGCGGTCCGAGTCGAGCAGTGCGCGGACCGCGGTCTCGACCTGGTCTGCGACCAGCACGCCCATGGCGTGGGCGCGCAGCCGCAATTCGGACAGCGCCCCGTCGTAGGCCTTGAAGATGTGCCCCTCGCTCGATTCCGACATGCGCGCCGCCGCCGGCTCAGCCGTACCGGCCGGTGATATAGTCTTCAGTCGCTTTCTGCGAGGGGTTCGTGAAAAGCTTGCTCGTGTTGTCGAACTCGATCAGCTCGCCCAGGTACATGAAGGCCGTGTAATCCGAGACGCGGGCGGCCTGCTGCATGTTGTGCGTGACGATGATGACCGTGACCTGGTCGCGCAGTTCCGCGATCAGTTCCTCGATGCGCGCCGTCGCGATCGGGTCGAGCGCCGAGGTCGGCTCGTCGAACAGCAGGATCTCGGGGTTCGTGGCGAGCGCGCGCGCGATGCACAGGCGCTGCTGCTGGCCGCCCGAGAGCGAAAGACCGGAATTGTCCAGCCGGTCCTTGACCTCGTCCCAGAGGGCGGCGCCGCGCAGGCTGCGCTCCACGATCTCGTCGAGCTCGCTCTTGCGGTTGATGCCGTGGATGCGGCAGCCGTAGGCGACGTTCTCGTAGATCGACTTGGGGAAGGGGTTCGACTTCTGGAAGACCATGCCGATGCGCTTGCGCAGGGCGTTGATCTCGATTCGCGGGTCGAAGATGCTGCCGCCTTCGAAGCGG
>DATBSX010000258.1:0-6956 GCA_036559565.1 Steroidobacteraceae bacterium
GCGGCGGCCTTCTTGCGTTTCCGTTCCTGAGTGGGCTTCTCGTAGAATTCCCGGCGACGGAGTTCCGTCAGGACACCGGCCTTTTCACAGGCGCGCTTGAAACGACGCAGGGCGGCGTCGAAATACTCGTTTTCGCGGATGCGGACGCTCGGCATTCAAACCTCGTCGTTGACCTGAGCCGCCCCGGGTGAGCCCGGGAAAGGGCCCGGAATTGTAGTGACCTGCCCCCGGAAAATCAAAAGCCTAGCTTCATGGTAGTCCTTGGCATCGAGACCTCCTGCGACGAGACCGCCGTCGCCCTCTACGCGGGCGGCAGGGGCCTGCTTGCGAACCGGGTCTACAGCCAGGTGGAATTGCACCGGCGTCACGGCGGGGTCGTGCCTGAGCTCGCCTCTCGCGACCACATCGAGCGCCTCCTGCCGATGATCGAGGAAGCGCTGGCCGACGCGGGGCTGCCCGCGCAAGCCATTGAAGGCATTGCCTATACGGCCGGGCCTGGCCTGATCGGCGCCCTGCTGGTCGGCGCTTCCGTCGCGCGCTCGCTCGGTTATGCCCGCGGCCTGCCGGTCGTCGGCGTTCACCACCTGGAGGGACACCTGCTCGCCCCGCAGCTCGAACCAGGCGCGCCGGATTTCCCTTTTGTGGCCCTGCAGGTCTCGGGCGGCCACACGATGCTGGTCGAGGTGCAGGGGGTCGGCCGCTACCGGATCCTGGGCGAAACCCAGGACGATGCCGCGGGCGAGGCCTTCGACAAGACGGCAAAGCTCCTCGGCCTCGGCTACCCGGGCGGTCCCGAGCTTGCGGCCCTCGCCGAGCGCGGCCGCGACGGCGTCTTCGAATTCCCGCGTCCGATGCTGGACCGGCCTGGCCTCGATTTCAGCTTCAGCGGCCTGAAGACCGCGGTCGTGGTCGCCGTGCGCGGCCGCGTGCTCGACGAGGCTGCGCGGGCCGACGTTGCGCGCGGCTTCGAAAACGCGATGGTGGATACGCTGGTCGCGAAGTCGCTGCGCGCGCTGAAACTCACCGGGCTCGATGCGCTCGTGGTCGCCGGCGGCGTCGGCGCCAACCGACGGCTGCGCGAGTCGCTCGCGAAAGCAGTCGCTGCCGCGCGTGCCCGCGCGTACTTTCCGCGTCCCGAGTTCTGCACCGATAACGCGGCGATGATCGCGCTCGCGGGGCATCATCGCCTCGCGGCCGGCGAGCGCGAGAACCTCGCCGTCCGCGCCCGCGCGCGCTGGCCCCTGGATGAATTGCGCCCACCAGGGACTGTCCCGCAATGAAGGGGACAGTCCCCTTCAGCGTGACGTGGAGCGAGAATTTGTGTGCGCAAGGTGCTGAAGGGGACTGTCCCCTTCATTGCTAGCGGACTGTCCCTTCCGGAGAAACGATGGACCGAATTTTCATTCAAGCCCTGGCCGTCGATGCCGTCATCGGCATTTACGACTGGGAGCGCAAGGTCAAGCAGCACCTCGAGATCGACCTGGAGATCTGGATGGATCTCCGGGCGGCGGCAAAGAGCGATGCCATCGAGGACACGCTCAACTACAAGTCCGTCGCCAAGCGCGTGCTCGGCTTCGTGGAGGCGAGCTCCTTCCGCCTGGTCGAGGCGCTCGCGGGCGAGATCGCGCGCATCGTGCTCGAGGAGTTCAGGGTCGCGCGCGTGCGCGTCACGGTCCACAAGCCGGGTGCGATCCGTCATTCGAAGGATGTCGGTGTCATCGTCGAGCGCGGCCTCGATGACTGAGGGTTCCGATGCCTGATGCCTACGTCGCGGCAGGCAGCAACGTCAGACCTCGCGAGAGCCTCAGCAAGGCGCTTGGAATGCTTGCGCGTGAATTCCCGGGGTTGCGCGCCTCGCGCGCGTTCTCGAATGCCGCGGTCGGGTTCACCGGCGACGATTTCATCAATCTCGTCGTCGCCTTCCCCGCGGAGTTGCCGACGGAAGCGCTGCTCGAGAGGCTCAAGGCCGTCGAGCGCGCCTGCGGCCGCGAGCCCGGCGCGCCGAAATGGGAGGCGCGCACGCTCGACCTCGACCTCCTGCTGCACGGCGATCGCGTCGGGCGGGTGGCCGGCAAGAATCTCCCGCATCCGGATCTCTCGACGCGCGCCTGGGTGCTGGGGCCGCTGGCGGAACTCGCGCCGGACTTGATGCATCCCGTGGCCGGCGAGCGCATCGATGAACTGTGGCGCCAATTCGACCAGGGTGCGCACCGGCTGACGCCGGTTTCGCTCGAGCGCGCGGGCTGATGCGGCGGCTAGCGCCCTTCGCCGCCGGCGAGGCGGCCACCGTCGACGGCGAGCACCTCGCCCGTGACGAAAGGTGCGTCGGTCGCGAAGAAGAGCGCCGCCTTCGCGACGTCGTCCGGGGTCCCCGTGCGCTTCAGCGCCGTGCGCTCGACGATGCGGCGGCGCAGTTCGGCATCGACGCCGCTCTCGGGCCAGAGCACCGGTCCCGGCGCGATCGCATTCACGCGGACCGCGGGTCCGAGTTCGCGCGCGAGCGAGCGCGTCAGCATGATGAGGGCTGCTTTCGCCGAGCAGTAGACGACGTGCCGGCTGAGCGGCTTCAGGCCATGGATGTCCGCGATGTTGAGGATGAGGCCCTCGCGCTTGCCGAGTTCCGGCGCCGCAGCCTGGGCAAGGAACAGCGGGGCGCGAAGGTTCGAGCCGATGAGTTCGTCGAACTGGTCCGGCGTGATGGACCCGACAGGCGTCGGATAGAAGGAGGAGGCGTTGTTGACCAGGACGTCGAGCCGCCCGAAATCCCGGACGACCGCCGCGACCAGCGTCTCGCAGGCCGCGGGATCGCTGAGGTCGGCCTGGAAGGCGCGTGCGGAATCCGCGCGCGCGGCATTGAATTCCGCGACCCGCGCATCGGCTTCGGCCTTCGAGCCCCGGTAGTGGACGGCGACGCGCGCGCCCGCCGCGTGGAAAGCGGCGGCGAGCGCCGCACCGACTCGCCGCGCCGCGCCGGTGACGAGTACGGCCTTGCCGGCGAGCGGCATTCCAGCGCCTGCGATCATGGATTCCCGGTCGGTTGCACGATCGCGGGACGATATCACGGCGCGCAAGGGCGGCGGTGCTGACGGCCGCGCCATTGCCGCCGCCGAGCGCGGAGGAGGCGGCGCACGTCGCGCGCGTCTCGCACGCGCTGCGGGAGGAAATCGCCGCTGCCGGCGGCTGGCTGCCGTTCTCGAAATTCATGGAGACCGCGCTCTACGCGCCGGGGCTCGGTTATTACGTGACGCCGCGCCCCATCTTTGGCGCGGACGGCGACTTCGTCACGGCGCCGGAGTTGTCGCCGCTCTTTGCCGCCTGCGTCGGTCAGGGCCTTGCGGACCTGCTCGCAAGGGCTGACGGCGGCGACGTCGTCGAATTCGGGGCGGGCAGCGGCCGGCTTGCGGCCGATGTATTCGCTGGGCTCCTGCGCCGCGGAGCGCCGGTCGTGCGCTATCGCATCGTCGAGCCGAGCCCGGCGCTCGCCGCGCGCCAGCGCGAGTACCTCGCACGCTCGCCTGCGACCGCGGACCACCTGGATCGATTCGAGTGGCTGGCCGCACCGCCGCGGGAGCCGTGGCAGGGCGTCTCGTTCGCAAACGAAGTCGTGGACGCCTTACCCGTGGATCTTTTCCGCGTGCGCGCCGGGGGCTGCGAGGCCGTTGGCGTGGTCGCGGCGGCGGAGGGTTTCTCCCTGGCGCCGCGGCCGGCGGGCATGGCGCTCGCGGATGCCGTCGAACAGTTGCAGCGTCGGCTGCCGTCGCCGATGCCGGAGGGCTTCGTCTCGGAGCTGCGTCTCGGCCAGCGCGAATGGCTGGCCTCAGCCTCGGCCTCCCTTACGCGCGGCGCGTTGCTGCTCGTCGACTACGGCCTGCCGCGCGCGCAGTACTACCACCCCTCGCGCGATGGCGGGACGCTTTGCGCCTTCCGCCAGCACCGGCGCGTTGAAGATGTGCTCGCCCATCCCGGTATCCAGGACCTGACGGCTTGGGTCGACTTCTCGGCGCTCGCCGAGGATGCGCATGCCGCTGGCCTGGAACTCGGGGGTTTCGCCACGCAGGCGCACTACCTGCTGTCGGTGGGCATTGAGCGCGAGCTCGAGGGCCTTGTCGGGGCGGCCGGGGAACGCGAGGGCAGGGCCCTGCGTCAAAGTGCGGCGACGCTGCTCCTGCCGGGCGAGATGGGGGAGCGCTTCAAGGTGATGGCGCTGACGCGTGAAATCCGCGGGCCATTCGACGGATTCGGATTCAGGGATTTCTCCGCAAGCTTGTAGCACTGTCACCTGGTGCTCGTGCCGTAATTCTTCGGTTGGCCGGACCAGGGGCGTTCGCGATCTACCGCTTCCCGGTCGCCGAGCTCCTGTTCCGGATCTTTGCCTGATCAGGCGCCGGATTTAAGCGCCGCGAGCCGGCGGCGCCGCAGCAGCTCCCCGATCTTGTCGCCCGTGAGTCCCTCGCGGTCGGCGTCCGTGAGCGTGACCGCCATCGCCTGTTCCTGCGCCTTTCGCAGGAGCGCGGCCTGCGGATACAGCCGGTCGCGGAAACCGCCGCGCCCGCGGTAATCCGCCTCGCAGGCGATGAGCAATTCCTGGAAACGCTCCGGCCGGCGAAAGGCGTCGCAGGACTCGAGCAGCTCGAGGACCGTGCGCGGCCGCAATTCCTCCGCGCGGTGGGCGAGTCCATGCCAACGTGCGGCGAGCACGGCGAGGTCGCGGAAATCCGTCGGCACGCGCAGGCGCGCCGCGACCGCTTCCACCATCTTGGCGCCGGATTCCTCGTGGCCGATGTGGCGCGGCCACTGCGAGCGCGGCGTGCGCCCCTTGCCGAGGTCGTGCATCAGCGCCGCGAAGCGGATGCGCGGCTCGGGCGTCAATGAAGCCGCGGCCTGCATGACGAGTTCCATGTGCAGCCCGGTGTCGATTTCCGGGTGCCACTTTTCGGGCTGCGGCACGCCGTAGAGGGCGTCGAGCTCCGGGAAGGTGCGCGCAAGCGCTCCGCAGGCGCGCAGCGCGCGCAGCCACGCCGCCGGGGCGGGCTCGCCGAGCGCGCGCTCCGTCTCCTGCCAGATGCGCTCGGGCACGAGCGCGTCCGCTTCGCCGGCGGCGACCATCGCACGCATGCGCGCGGCCGTCTCCGGTGCGATGGTGAAGCCGAGCGGCTCGAAGCGCGCGAGGAAGCGCGCGACGCGCAGGATCCGGACCGGGTCCTCATTGAAGGCGTCGGACACGTGCCGCAGCTTCCGCGCCTCGAGGTCTGCGCGCCCGCCATGCGGGTCGATCAGCGCGCCATCGGCATCGCGCGCGATCGCGTTGATGGTGAGGTCGCGGCGCTTGAGGTCGTCCTCGAGAGTGACGTCGGGCGAGTAGTGCAGTTCGAAGCCGCGGTAGCCGGGGCCGGTCTTGCGCTCGGTGCGCGCAAGCGCGTGCTCCTCGCGGGTCTCGGGGTGCAGGAAGACCGGGAAGTCCCGCCCGACCTGGCGGTAGCCGAGGTCCAGCATCTGCTGCGGCGTCGCGCCGACCACGACCCAGTCGCGCTCGCCGACCTGCCGGCCGAGCAGCTCATCGCGAACCGCGCCGCCGACCAGATAGACTTTCATCGCATCATGTTACGCGATTCCCTGTTCTTCCCGATCCGGCTGCTCGCCGCCGGCGCGGCTTGTGTTTCGCTCTCCGGCTGCTACTACATGCACCTCGCCGAGGGGCAGATGGAAATGAACCGCAAGCGCGAGCCGATCGAGGACGTCATCGCAAGCCCGGACACGGATGCGACGCTGCGCCGCCGGCTCGGGCTCGCCGCGCGCGCGCGTGACTTCGCGATGAGCGACCTCGGCCTGCCGGACAACGGCAGCTACCGCACCTATGCCGACCTCGGCCGGCGCTACGTCACTTGGAACCTGTTCGCGGCGCCCGAGTTTTCGGTCAGGCCGAAGGAGTGGTGCTTTCCGATAGCGGGCTGCGTGGCTTACCGAGGCTACTTCGACGAGGCGCGCGCTACGAAAGAGGCCGGGAAGATGCGCGGGAAGGGCTACGACGTCTTTGTCGGTCCGTCGATTGCCTACTCGACGCTCGGGCACCTGCGCGACCCGGTGCTGAACACCATGTTCGGTTACGGGGACTCGGAACTCGCGGCATTCATCTTTCACGAGCTCGCGCACCAGGCGGTCTATGCCCTGGATGACAGCGACTTCAACGAGGCTTTCGCCACCGTGGTCGAGACCGAAGGCCTGCAGCGCTGGCTGGCCCATGAAGGCCGTTCCGCCGACCTCGACAAGTTCCTCGCAGCGAGGAAGGGCGAGCGCGACGCCGCGGACCGCATGGTCGTAACGCGGCACGAACTCGCCTCGCTCTATCGCGAAAAACTCGATCCGGCCGTCATGCGCGAGCGCAAGGCCGCCGAGTTCGCAAAGCTTCGCGACTCACTCACCGCCGGCGGCCAGTCCGTCTCCGGCGAGTTCAACAACGCCCGCCTCGTCGCGATTGCCACCTATGAGCGTTGCGTCCCCGCGCTTCGAGCCGAGCTAGACAAGATTGGCAACGACCTGCCGGCCTTCTATTCCGCCATGAACACACTCGCTCAAGACCCCGCCGCCCGCGCCAAAATCTGCCCACCGCCCTAATCGGTTTCTGGCAAAACGTATCGGCGCGGCGAGCGAGGTGGCGGGGTGTCCCCGAGCGGAGCTTAAGGTTTTCGCGCAGCGAGGGGACACCCCGCCGGATCCCGCTCGCCGCGCTGGCGCGTGCACCCGAAACACGCTTTAGGAATTGATCAGATCAAGTAGCTCGGCAGGATTGCTTCAAGCGGCTGCGGCCGGATGCCGAGACGGGCAAGCCCGTTGACCTTGCAGACGCTATCAACGAGCAGCGATTTGTAATTGTCGGTCGAGAATGGCTTGCCGGGAATAAAGTCGCAAATGGCGGCCTGCAGTCGTGCCGCGACGTCCGGAATCCCGATCACGGCGCG
>DATBSX010000259.1:0-2727 GCA_036559565.1 Steroidobacteraceae bacterium
AAGAGGCCAAGCACGATCAGGCCGGCGCCCCACAGCATCTGGTCGCGCGTCGCCTGCCGCGGCGTCTCGAACTGCGGGGTGAGCTGCGTCGGCCGCACGATCGGGCCGGCGACCAGATGCGGGAAGAACGTCACGAAGAGCGCGTAGTTCAGGAACGAATCGATCGGCTTCAGCCGGCCGAGGTACACGTCAAGCGTGTAGGAGAGCGTCACGAACGTATAGAACGAAATGCCGACCGGCAGCACGATGTTCCACTCGGGGGCGACCCAGGTGATGCCGAACGAGGCCATCAGCGCCTGCCAGTTGTGCATCAGGAATGCGCCGTACTTGAAGAACCCGATGAAGCCGATGTTCACGGCGACGGAAATCACGAGCCACGAGCGGCGCACCGCGCGGCTCTTGTCGCGGGCCGCGTAAATGCCGCGCGCGATGAACCAGTCGACGATCGTCGAGGCCCAGAGCAGCAGGATGAAGGGCGGATTCCAGGCCGCGTAGAAGACATAGCTCGCGAGGAGCAGGTTGACCTTCTTCGTGGTCCACGAGAAAGGCAGGCGGTGCAGCACGAGCAGCACGGCGAAGAAGACCAGGAACGTGAGCGAGTTGAAGACCAAATGGGGCGCCTTTTTTCGTATTTCTTGGCCTTTGGCGCGCGCGAGTATACTACGACGCCGCCAACCAACGACCCCGGGGAGGGCTCATGTCCACACGCATATTGTTCGCGCTCACGCTTGCCGCAGCCTTGTTCGCAACCGGCTGCGCAAAAAAGGAAGAACCCAAGAAAGAGGAGCCGAAAGTCGAGGCGCCGGCCGTCGACCTTGCGGCCGAGGAACAGGCGATCCGCAACCGCTCGGGCGAGTGGATGAACTACGTCAATTCCAAGGATATGGCCTCGATCGCCAACGGGATCTTTGCGCCCGATGCAATCGAGATTTCCGAGGGCAAGGCCTACAAGGGAACCGCCGCGATCCAGGGAGCCCTGGATGCGCAATTGAAGAAGATGCCGAATGCGCTCGTCAGCTGGACCTCGGACCACGTCCTGGTCGCCAAGTCCGGCGATCTCGCGTTTGAAACCGGCAGCTTCAACGTGGACCCCGACGGCGAAGGGAAGAAGCCGGCAATCCAGGGATCGTTCGCGACGACCTGGGCCAAGGTGGATGGTCAGTGGCGCGCGCTCTCGGATGCGGGTGGAGAGAATCCGCCAGCGTCGCCCTGAGACCGCGGCCACCGCGATTTGACTTCAAGCGACCGGAACGAATCGCCCGGGCTCCATCGGGGGCTCGGGCGATTCGACGTGATCGCTCTTTGCGTCAATTCGATCGTCGGCGCGGGCGTGTTCGCAATGCCGGCCGGCCTTGCGGTCGATGCCGGCCGTTACAGCCTCGCGATCATCTTCGTCGCCTTCATCGTCGTCGGCTTCCTCGCGCTTTCGCTCGCCGAGGTCTCGAGCCGCTATGACGTGACCGGCGGCCCGCAGGTATACGCGCAGCGCGTCTTCGGTCCGGCGACGGGTTTCACCGTCGGCTGGCTGTTCTCCGTCTCGCGGATTGCCTCGTATGCGCTGATTGCGCAAGTGATGCTCGACTACGCAGCCGAAATCTGGCCTGCGCTCGCGCCGCCGCTGGCGCGCGCCGCCGCGATCACCGCGTTCACGATCGCCCTGACCGCAATCAATGTCCGCGGGGTGATCCGCGGCGCCTGGACCGGCAACCTGCTCACCATCGCGAAAATGGTGCCGCTCGGCCTGATCGCGATCGCCGGATTGTGGTACGCGGGCTGGAACCACCTTCCTGCGACCGCCCCGCGCGAGCCCGATGGCCTCCTGAACGCGATGAATCTCGCCCTGTTCGCCTGCGTCGGCTTCGACGTCGCCGCGATCGTCTCGGGCGAGATGCGCAACCCGAGCCGCGACCTTCCCGTCAGCATCGTGGGCGGGCTCGCGATCTCCTGCGTCCTGTACCTCCTGCTCATGCTCGCCTGCTTCGGCATCCTGCCAGACACCGCGGCATCGAAGCTTCCGCTCACCGACGTGGCGCAGCACTTCGTCGGGCCGGTGGGGGCGACACTGATGGCGATTGCCGCAGTCGTCTCAACGGCCGGCGGGCTTGCCGTGCAGATGCTGGTCTCGCCGCGCAATATTTTCGCGCTTGGCGAAGCGGGCGACCTGCCGCGTCCGATTGCGGCCGTGCACCAGGCCTTCCGGACGCCCCACGTCTCCATCGTCGTGTACGCCGCCCTCTCGTGGATCCTGTCGATCACCGGCGCCTTCAAGTACCTGCTGGCGATCTTCGTGATTGCCCGCATGCTGGTCTATGGTTCGACTGCGGCAGCCCTGATCGTGCTGCGCCGCAGGGAGGGACGCGCCCCGGTGCCGGTGCCCGGCGGGGTCGTGATCTCTGTGCTCGCCCTCGCTGCTTGCGTGGCACTCATCGCAACGCAGACGTGGCAATCCGTCCGCGACGTGGTGATCGTCGTCGTCATCGGGTTCGCGATCCGAGGCGCCGTGCGTTGGCGCGAGTCCAGGAGTACAGTCCGGCCCGGAGGGTCATCGCCATGAAACGTCGCGAATTCGTCGGCGCGGGTCTCGCACTCGCCTCGGCCTGGCCGCTCCGGGGCTGGTCGGCCGCACTCAAGAATGTCGGCGACGTTGCCGCGAAGTCGCTCGACGGAGCCGACATTTCGCTCCGCGGTTCGTCGATCGAGTCCTTCGCCGCCAGCCTGCGCGGCGAC
>DATBSX010000260.1:0-10554 GCA_036559565.1 Steroidobacteraceae bacterium
ACGGCGTCGAAGCCGATGTAGGCGAAAAACACGATCGACGCGCCGCGCAGCACGCCATCCCAGCCGAACCGCCCGGGTCCCTGCGATTCCGGGATGAAGGGATGCCAGTTCGAGGTGTCGATGAACTGCAGGCTGAAGCCCATGAACAGGAAGATCACGACCAGCTTGATCAATACGATGATGGAGTTGACGAAAGCCGACTGCGTGATGCCGCGGTAGCAGAGCGCGGCAATTGCGGTCGCGATCGCGACCGCCGGCAGGTTGATTAGCGCGCCGGTGGGAACCAGGCGCCCGTCAACCACGTTCAGGGGGGCCGACGTGAGTGCAGCCGGCAGCGAAAGCGACATGCCGACGCCATGACCGATGGAGTCCAGCAGGCCGGTGAAATATCCGGACCAGCCGACCGACACCGTCGCGGCGGCAAACGTGTACTCGAGCACGAGCATCCAGCCGATGAACCAGGCCACGAGCTCCCCGAGAGTTGCGTACGCATAGGAGTAGGCGCTGCCCGACACCGGCAGCATCGACGCGAATTCGGCATAACAGAGGCCGGCGAGCCCGCAGGCGAAGCCGGCAATCACGAACGACAATATGACCGCCGGGCCCGCATGGGTGGCGGCGGCATGGCCGGTCAGCACGAAGATGCCGGCGCCGATGACCGCTCCGATGCCGAGCGCCACGAGGTGCCGCGCGGTCAGCACACGCTTCATCGTGTGCTCGCCGCTCGCGGCATCGGCTTCCGCCTGGGACTGGACAGGCTTCGTGCGAAACAGGTTCATGCGTGCTCCCCCGGCAAAAACCGACAGGGACTCTAACCCAGCCCTGTCATGATTGCGAGCCGGGCCCCGCGGTCATTTGCGAAGCTCGTCGTCGAGGAAGGGCGCGAGCATTTCGATGAGCGCCGTGTACACGCGCGGCGTTCCCGCGAGCAGGTGGCCGCTGTCCACGTAGTCGCCGCCGGCGAGATTGCCGACGCGGCCGCCCGCTTCGGAGATGAGCAGGATGCCCGCCGCGGTGTCCCAAGGCGCGAGTCCGACCTCCCAGAATCCGTCGAGCCTGCCGGCCGCGACATAGGCGAGATCGAGCGACGCGGCTCCCGGGCGGCGCACGCCGGCGGTCGCGTCCATCACGCTCTCGAGCATCGCGAGGTAGGGCTTCAGCCAGCGCCGGTTCTCGCGGTACGGAAATCCCGTGCCGATCAGCGCGCCATCGAGGCCGAGGCGCTGCGAGACTCGCAGGCGCCGCCCGTCGAGCTGTGCGCCCGCGCCGCGCTCGGCCGTGAACAGCTCGCCGCGCAGCGGGTCGAGCACGACTGCGACCTCGGCGCGCCCGCGGTGCCGGCAGGCGACCGAGATCGCGAATTGCGGGAAGCCGTGCAGGAAGTTCGTGGTTCCGTCGAGCGGGTCGATCACCCACGTGTATTCGTCGCCCGGATGCTCGCCGCTCTCTTCGGCGAGGAAGCCGTGCGCGGGATACGCCTTGCGGACCGCCGCGATCAGGACCTGCTCGGCCTGGCGGTCGACTTCGGTGACGAAGTCGTTGCGGCTCTTCTCGCTGACCGTGATGCCGCCGACGCGGTCGAGGCTGCGCACGACGACTTCACCGGCGCGGCGCGCAGCGCCGATCGCAATGTTGAGCAGGGGATGCATGACTTAGAATAGCAGCAAGCCTCCCGGAACCGCGATGTCCGCTGCCATCCGCATCGTGCTCGTCGACACCAGCCATCCCGGCAACATCGGTGCGTGCGCGCGCGCGATGAAGAACATGGGGCTCGAATCTCTCGTGCTGGTGCGGCCGCAGGCGTACCCGGACGCCGAGGCGACGGCGCGGGCCTCCGGCGCGGTGGACTTGCTTGCCCGGGCGCGGGTGTGCGCGGGCGTCGACGAGGCGATCGGCGACTGCGGGCTCGTGCTCGGGACGACGGCGCGCTCGCGCAGCGCGAACTGGCGCGTACTCGATGCGCGCGTGGCCGCCGCAGAGGCTGTTGCGGCTGCGGCGGCGAAGCCGGTTGCGATCCTCTTTGGCGGCGAGCGCAACGGGCTTGCGAACGAGGCGCTCGAGCGTTGCCAGGCGTTGGTCCGCATCCCCGCAGATGACGCCTACGACGCCCTGAACCTCGCCCAGGCGGTGCAGATACTCTGCTACGAGATCCGGATGGCGATGCCGGCGGCATCGTCAGGCGCCGGCGGCCTTGCTGCGCTTGCGACCGCGGACGAAATGCAGGCGCTCCAGGCGCACGTCGAGCGCGTGATGCGACTCTCCGGATTCATGCACGCGGGCAATGCGGTCCAGCTTGGCGCGCGGGTGCGAAGACTGATGGCGCGCGCGCTTCCGGACGACGGGGAGGTGCGGATCCTGCGCGGCTGGCTCGCGGCGATCGAGCGGCGCCTCGGGCCTGCGGAATGAATGGCATGACCGGCGATCCGCCCATTTACCTCGATTACGCCGCAACCTCGCCGCTCGATGCGCGCGTCGCCGCGGTGATGGCGGAGTGCCTCTCGGATCCCGGGTTGCAGGCAAATCCATCGTCCGCGCATGCGGCGGGCCGCGCCGCGGCGCCTCGCGTCGAGTGCGCACGTGCGGAGGTTGCCGCTCTCGTCAACGCACCACCGGAATCCATCGTGTTCACGTCCGGAGCGACCGAGAGCGTCAACCTCGCGGTACTCGGCGCGGCGCGCGCCGCAGGCGCGGCACACCGCCATGTCGTGACTTCGCGCATCGAACACCGTGCGGGTGTCGATGCCTGCCGGCAGCTCGAGCGCGAGGGATTCGCAGTGACCTGGCTCCAGCCGTCGGCCGAGGGACGCATCGAGCCGGGGCAGGTCAGGGAAGCGCTGCGCCCGGACACCGCGCTCGTCACGCTGATGCATGCGAACAACGAGACCGGCGTGCTGACCGATATCGACGCGATCGCCGCGCTCTGCAATGCGCGCGGCGTGCCCCTGCACGCCGACGCCGCGCAGAGCGCGGGCAAGGTCCCGATCGATGTCGAGGCCTCCGGCATCGCCCTGCTCAGTTTCTGCGCCCACAAGCTCGGCGGCCCGAAGGGCGCCGGTGCGCTGTACCTGCGCCGCCGTCCGCGGCCAGCCCTGCAGCCATTGCAGTTCGGCGGCGGCCACGAGCGAGGTTTGCGATCGGGCACGCTCGCCTTGCACCAGCTCGCGGGATTCGGCGCCGCCTGCGCGATTGCGAGCGCCACGATGGCGGAAGAGGGCGCCCGCATCCGCGCATTGCGCGAGCGGCTCTGGCTCGCGCTCGCGGGCGCAGCGCCCGTCTGGCGAAACGGCGCACCGGAGCCTTCGGTCCCTGGCATCCTGAGCGTCGGCTTCGCGGGCATGGAGGGTGAGAGCCTCTTGCTCGAAATCGACGGGCGGATCGACGCCTCGAGCGGCTCCGCCTGCAACTCTGCGACCGGCGAACCGTCCTACGTGCTGCGCGCGCTCGGGCGAAGCGACGAGGCGATCCAGGGCTCGCTACGGCTGTCGCTCGGCCGTGGCACGACGGCGGACGAGGTCGACCGCG
Source organism: Steroidobacteraceae bacterium (assembly GCA_036559565.1). GTDB lineage: Bacteria > Pseudomonadota > Gammaproteobacteria > Steroidobacterales > Steroidobacteraceae > SCUD01. Next base: position 3,523 of record DATBSX010000260.1, read on the forward strand.
CGGCTGCCATCCTGGTGCAGGCCGTGGCGCGCCTGCGCGCGGCGCTGCCGCCTGGCGCGCTGGAGCGCATCGCGTGAGCGCCGCCCGCCTGCGCTATTCGCCGCGCGTGCTCGAGCTCTTCAGGGCATTGCCCGGTGCGGGCGCGTTGCCGGCGGGCGCCGGCGAGGTTGTCACCGGCGAAGCCATCGCGCTCGATCGTGGCGCCTGGGTGCGCTTCGAAGCGCGGATCGAAGGCGGGCGCGTGGCCGATTGCCGTTTCCGCGCCTTCGGCTGCCCGCACACGCTCGCGGCGTCAGCTCTCGCCGCGGCGAAGCTGGCGGCCTCGGCGACTGTCGATGCGCCCGCGATCGACGCGCGTCTCCTGGCCCGGGAACTCGACGTCCCGGCCGAAAAGCTGGGAAGGCTTCTGGTCGTCGAGGATGCGATCCACGTCCTGCTGGCGGGACCGCCTCGGGTACAATAGCGGCCTCCAATGGCCATTTCGCTCACGCCCGCCGCCGCCGATCGCGTCCGCCATTTCCTGGCCGAGCGAGGCCGCGGCGTGGGCTTGCGGCTCGCCGTGCGCAAGACCGGATGCTCGGGCTTCGCCTACGTCGTCAATTACGCGGACGCCATCCTGCCGGGCGACCAGGTCTTCGACAGCCAGGGCGTTTCGGTGCTGGTGGACGCCGACAGCCTGCAGCTGATCGACGGGACCGAGGTCGATTTCGTCCGCCAGGGCCTCAACGAGGCCTTCCGCTTCAGGAACCCCAACGTGCGCGGCGAATGCGGCTGTGGCGAGAGCTTCAGCGTCTGATTTTTCCTTTCCGGACGGGCACTTCCGCGCATGTCGCAATTGCCGCAGTGCGCGCGCGGAGGCTAGAATAGGCGGCTTCATTCACCTGTCCCGCAGTCCGAGGAATCCATGGCGCTCGACCGAACCCTTTCCATCGTCAAGCCCGACGGCGTGGCCCGCAACCTGATCGGCGACGTCTATTACCGCTTCGAAAAGGCGGGTCTGCGGATCGTCGCGGCGCGCATGCTGCAGCTGACCCAGCGCCAGGCCGAGGGCTTTTACGCGGTTCATCGCGAGCGGCCATTCTTCCGCGACCTCTGCGCCTACATGACGTCCGGTCCGGTCATGGTCCAGGTGCTCGAGGGCGAGTCGGCCGTCGCCCGTCACCGCGAGATCATGGGTGCGACGGATCCCAAGAAGGCCGCGCCCGGCACGATCCGCGCCGACCTTGCGACCAGCATCGAAGAGAACGTCGTGCACGGCTCGGACAGCGCCGAGAACGCCGCGCGGGAGATCGCCTACTTCTTCGCCGAAACCTCGCTCTGCCCGCGCACGCGCTGAGCGGCCGACCCCCATGAGCGAACCCGCTGGCCGCACGAACCTGCTCGGAATGACCCGGGCCGGGCTCGAGGAATTCGTCGCCGGGTTCGGCGCGAAGCCCTACCGCGCACGCCAGCTCCTGAAGTGGATCTACCGGCGCGGCGAGCACGACTTCTCGCGCATGACGGACCTCGCGAAGGACTTCCGCACGGAGCTCGCCCTGCGCGCCGAGGTCACCGTGCCGGAGATCGTGAGCGCGCGGACTGCATCCGATGGCACGCGCAAGTGGCTGCTGCGCATGCCCGGCGCCGCGGGCAGCGAACAGGTCATCGAGACGGTCTTCATTCCCGAGCCGGGTCGCGGCACGCTTTGCATCTCGAGCCAGATCGGCTGTGCGCTCGACTGCTCGTTCTGCGCGACCGGGGCCCAGGGATTCAACCGCAACCTCACGGCCGCAGAGATCATCGGGCAGGTGTGGCTCGCCAACCGCGAGCTCGGGCGGGAACCGGATGGCGAGCGGATCATCACGAATGTCGTCCTGATGGGCATGGGCGAGCCGCTCGCCAATTACCGCAATGTCCTGCCCGCGATGCAGCTCATGCTGGACGACTTCGGCTACGACCTCTCGCGGCGGCGCGTGACGCTTTCGACCTCCGGCCTCGTGCCGCAGATCTACCGCCTTGCGGAGGATTGCAACGTCGCGCTCGCCGTTTCGCTGCATGCCCCGAACGACCGCCTGCGCGACCAGCTCGTGCCGATCAATCGCAAGCACCCGATCGCGGAACTGCTCGCCGCCTGCTGGCACTACCTCGAGCGCCAGAACGGCCGCAACGTGACTTTCGAGTACACGATGCTGGACGGCGTCAACGACCGGCCCGAGCACGCGCGGGAACTTGCCCGTCTGCTGCGCGGTCAAGACGCCAAGGTCAACCTCATACCATTCAATACATTTCCAGGCACGAAGTACCGCCGCTCGCCCGCCGACGCGATCCGGCGGTTTCGCGAACTGCTGGTGCAGGGAGACGTCATGGCGACAGTGCGCAAGACCCGCGGCGACGACATCGATGCGGCATGCGGCCAGCTGCGCGGCCAGGTCCTCGACCGGACCCAGGTCCGGCTCGGCAGCAAGCTCATCAGCCTCTCGGTGCGCGCATGATCGCTCGGGCGGCCGTCCTTGCATTCGCGCTCTTCGCCGCGATGCCCGCATTCTCGCAGAGCGAGCCGACGGATCCGACGCTCGAAGCCGGGCGCATCAACGCGCGGCTCGCGATGGAATACCTGAAGCGGGACAACCTCCAGGTCGCGCAGGACAAGATCGACAAGGCGCTGGCGCAGAACCCGAAGGACGCAAACGTCCAGCTCGCGGCCGGCCTCGTGTACGAGCGCCTTCACAACAACAAGGAGGCCGAGAAGCACTTCAAGCTGGCATTGAAGGCGGCTCCTGACAGCCCTGAGGCGCAGAACGCGCTCGGCTCCTTCTTCTGCCGCAACAAGCAGCAGGCGAAGGGCCAGGAGATGTTCCTCAAGGCCGCGACCAATCCGCTCTACCGCACGCCATTCGTCGCCTACACGAATGCGGGCGTCTGCGCGCGCAGCTCCGGCAACCTCGATGAGGCCGAACGCTTCCTGCGCCAGGCGCTGACCTCGCAGGTGGATTACCCCGAGACCTATGCGCAGCTCGCGGGCGTGCTGCATGACAAGGGCAACAACCTGCAGGCGCGGGCTTTCGTCGAGCGCTTCCTCGCGATCGCGGCGGCGACGCCGGACATGCTGCTGCTCGGGCACAACATCGAAGTCGCGCTCAAGGACGACGGCGCCGCTGCCGTGTTCAAGGAGCGCCTGCAGAAGGAATTCCCGAATTCGGAACAGACGCGCGCGGTCAACGGCGCGGCTGACCGGAATCCCGGATGAGCGAGCGGGCAGGCCTCCTTTCGCCCGGCGCGCGGCTCCGGACGGCGCGCGAGGAACGCGGGCTGTCCATCGAGGAGGTCGCGGATCGCCTGCGCCTCAACGAGGCGCTGGTGCTCGCGATGGAAGAAGACCGCTTCGGGCTCCTGGGCGCGCCGGTCTTTGCGCGCGGCCACCTGAAGAACTACGCCGCGCTCGTCGGCGCGCCGGAGGGCGAGGTCATGGCCGGATTCGACGTCGGCGACCTGCCTGAGCCGACCTTCCTGCCTGCGCTCGATCGTGCCCCCATTGCGAGGCCGCGCGCCCGCTGGCCGTGGCTCGCCGCCGCCGCGGTGGCCGTGGCCGGGGCCGTCGCTGCCTGGTGGTTGAAACGAAGCTGACCCATGGAACGCAAGCTCCAGGCCATCCGCGGAATGAACGACCTGCTCGCGGACCAGCTGCCGTACTGGCAGCGGGTCGAGGCGGCCGCGCGCGAGCTGTTTGCCGACTACGGCTATCGCGAGATGCGCGTGCCGCTTCTCGAGCATGCAGAGCTCTTCAAGCGCTCGATCGGCGAGCACACCGACATCGTCGAGAAGGAGATGTACACCTTCGACGACCGCGGCGGCGACCGGCTGAGCCTCCGGCCCGAGGCGACCGCCGGGCTCGTGCGTGCGGCCATCGAGCACGGCCTCCTGCACAACCAGAAGCAGCGGCTGTGGACCGCGGGGGCCATGTTCCGCCACGAGCGCCCGCAGCAGGGGCGTTACCGCCAGTTTCACCAGATCGACTGCGAGGCCTTCGGATTCCCGGGGCCCGACATCGACGCGGAAATGATCCAGGTCTCCGCGCGCCTGTGGCGCAAGCTCGGGATCCGGGACGTGCGCCTGTCCGTGAATTCGCTCGGAACGCCGGAATCGCGCAAGCGCTATCGCGCGATCCTGGTCGAATATTTCGCGGGCCGACGCGGCGAACTCGACGCGGACAGCCAGCGGCGGCTCGAGACCAATCCGCTACGCGTCCTCGATTCGAAGAACCCGGCCATGCAGGCGCTGATCGAGGGCGCGCCCCGGCTCTCCGATCACCTCGATGCACAGTCGCGCGCGCACTTCGACGGCTTTCTCGGGCTGCTGGCGGCCTGCGGTATCGCGGCCGAAGTGGACCCGCGGCTTGTGCGCGGCCTCGACTACTACACGCGCACCGTCTTCGAGTGGCGCACTTCCGCGCTCGGGTCGCAGGATGCCGTGTGTTCCGGCGGTCGCTATGATGGGCTTGTCGAGCAGCTGGGCGGCGAACCGACGCCCGCAATCGGCTGGGCCCTCGGCATCGAGCGCATCGTCGGATTGATGCAGGTGGCGGGCCAGGCGGTCTCCGAGGCGGCGCCCGCCGTCTACCTGGTGCTGTCGGGCGAGCAGGCCGGGACTGCGGGGCTCGCGCTCGCGGAGCGGCTGCGCGATGCACTGCCTGGAGCCGGGGTGCTCGCCAACATGGACGGCGGCAGCTTCAAGGCGCAGCTCAAGCGCGCCGACAAGAGCGGCGCCGCACTCGCGCTGATCATCGGTGACGATGAAATCGCGCGCGGCGTCGCGGCGGTGAAGTGGCTGCGCGTGGAAGCCGCGCAGCAGGAATGGCCCTGGGACGAGTTGCCGCGGCGCCTGGCCGAGGCGCTCGGCCCGGGTAGTACAGCAGGAAAATAGCGATGGTTGATGAGTATCTTTCGGAGCGGGAACAGGCTGAGCAGCTGCGCGTGTGGCTGCGCCAGAACGGGATCTGGCTCCTCGCCGGCGTCGCGCTGACGGTCGGTGGCTACTACGGCTACCGCTGGTGGGAATCGCGCGGTGCCCAGCGCTCGATCGAAGCGGGCGAGCGCTTTGCCGCGATGCTCGACGCGATCGGCGGCGGCAAGCGCGATGAGGGGCTCAAGATCGCCGGCGAAGTGACGGGCGAGTATGCCGACACGCCCTACGCAGACCAGGCAAACCTCGTGCTGGCCCGGCTCGACGTGGACACCGGAAACCTCGCAGGCGCCGAGGCGCGCCTCGCGACGATCGCCGCGGAGTCGAGAGATCCTGACTTGCGGATCGTCGCGCGGCTGCGACTTGCGCGCGTGCAGCTTGCACAGGGGCGTTACGACGAAGCCCTGAAGAGCCTCGATGCGGTCGCGACGCCCGCCATCGACCCGCGCGTGCTCGAACTCAAGGGCGACGTCAAGCTCGCCCAGGGTGACAAGGGCGCCGCGCTCGACCTCTGGCGCAAGGCGCAAGCCGCCGCCAAGGCCGACCCTGCGAGCGGCGCGCAGGTGGACATGGAACTTCTCGGCCTCAAGATCGACGAACTGAGCGCGGCTGGGCCGGCGGAGTAGGTCATGACGACGAGGCGTTTCCTGGCATTGGTGGCAATCGCGTTGCTGGCCTCGGCCTGCGACAAGGAAAAGGACGTCGCGCCCCCCGCGGAACTCGTGGATTTCAATCCCGTCGTGCGGCTCGACAAGGTCTGGAGCGCCAGCACCAAGGGCGGCGACGACGTCCTGCGCCTCGGATTGCAGCCGGCCGTGCAGGGCGAGCGCGTCTATGTCGCGGGACATGGCGGCGACGTGCGTGCGCTCGAGCTTGCGTCCGGCCGGGACATCTGGCGGGCTTCCGTCGACGTTGAGCTCGCGGGCGGTCCGGCCGTCGGCGAGGGCGTCGTCGTGGTCGGTGGCTCGGGCGGCGAACTCGTCGCGCTCGACGCGGAAACCGGCGCCAAGCGCTGGCAGGTTGCGACGGGCGGCGAGGTCCTCACGGCGCCGACCGTGGCGGCCGGCATCGTCGTCGTGCGCACGGTGGATGGACGCCTGCGGGGCCTGCGCATCTCCGACGGCGGCGAGGCCTGGGTCTATGAGCAGCCGGTGCCCCGGCTCACGCTGCGCGGCAACGGGTCGCCCGTCGTGGACGGCGACATGGTGTTTGCCGGCCTCGACAACGGCAAGGTGGTCGCGCTCTCGCTGACGACCGGCGAGCTGCTCTGGTCCGCGACCGTCGCGCCCTCGCACGGCCGCACCGAGATCGAGCGCCTGGTGGACATCGACTCGCCGGTGCGCATCGTGGGCGACGATGTCTTCGTCGTCGGGTACCAGGGGCGCGTCGCGATGCTCGCGCGCGATACCGGTCAGGTCTGGTGGGGCCGGGACATGTCGAGCAACCGCGGGCTCGCCGCGAACGGTGACACGCTCTATGTCACGACGGCCGACAGCACGGTCGTCGCGCTGCGGCGTCGCGACGGCACGCCGATCTGGACCCAGGACGCCATGCTGCGCCGTTCGCTGACGGCGCCGGCGCTTTCGGGCGACGCGCTGGTGGTCGGCGACTACGAGGGCTACCTGCACTGGCTCGACGCGACGACCGGGCAACTGCTTGCACGGGGAAAGACGGGCGGCGGGCGCATGAGCAATGCACCGATCGTCGCTGGCGACCTGTTGCTGCTCGAGACGGATTCGGGCGACGTGCAGGCCTGGCGCGCAAAGCCCCGGGCGACGGGCTGAGCCCGGTCCTGAGCGCATGCCATGCTTCCCGTCGTCGCCCTCGTCGGCCGGCCTAATGTCGGCAAGTCCACACTGTTCAATGCGCTGACCGGCACGCGCGACGCACTCGTTGCGGACATTCCGGGCCTGACGCGCGACCGCAAGTACGGCTACGGCGAGAGCACGCCGCACCGCTTCATCGTCATCGACACCGGCGGCCTCGTCGAGACCCCGCGCGGGATTTCCGAACTCATGGCGCGGCAGACGGACCGCGCGATCGAGGAAGCGGACCGCGTCGTGTTCCTGGTGGATGGCCGCAACGGCATCGACC
>DATBSX010000261.1:0-3024 GCA_036559565.1 Steroidobacteraceae bacterium
CGCCAGTGCGCGGCGATGCCGAACTCGGCCTGGCGGTGCATCTCCTCGGTGCGGATCTGCACTTCCAGCGTGCGGCCGCCGGGGCCGATTACCGCGGTGTGCAGCGACTGGTAGTTGTTGCCCTTGGGACGCGATATGTAATCATCGAATTCCTTCGGGATCGGCTCCCACAGGTCATGCACGACGCCCAGCACGCTGTAGCAGTCGGCCGGCGCCGGCACGATCACGCGCAGCGCGCGCACGTCGTGCACGTCGGAGAAGTCGAGCTGCTTGGCGCGCATCTTGTTCCAGATCGAATAGATGTGCTTCGGCCTGCCGGTCACCTCGGCCTGCAGGCCGATCTTCTTCAACTCCGATCCGAGCACCGCAATCGCGCCGGCAATGTACTTTTCGCGCTCGAGGCGCTTCTGGTCCAGCATCTGCGCGATCTTCCTGTACAACCCGGGCTCGAGGAAGCGGAACGACAGATCCTCCAGCTCCCATTTCAGCTGCCAGACGCCGAGGCGATTCGCCAGCGGCGAATAGATGTCGAGCGACTCGCGCGCGTATGCCTTGCGCTCTGCAGTTTCGTTCTTCGCCAGCCAGCGCAGCGTCTGCGTGCGCGAAGCGAGCCGGATCAGCACCACGCGGATGTCCTCGACCATGCCGAGCACCATCTTGCGCAGGATTTCATTCTGATCCGCGGGGGCGACGCGCGTGAGCACGCGCAGCTTGTAGAGTCTCTCGACGCCGGAGGCAAGCGCGGCGATCTCCCCGCCAAACTCCGCCTTGAGGCGCTCGGGATCGTCGAGCATCTTCGGCACCGCGAACAGCACCCCAGCGGCCTGCGCCGCCGGATCGACGCCGATCGAGGTCAGGCTCGCCGCCAGGCCGAGCGCGTGCGGCCACACCGGTTCGCCGGTGGACAGCGTCTGCCCCTCGTACAGCGGCCGGGCGAACGCCAGCGCGCGCTCGACCAGCGCGTCTTGCACGCGCCCGTTCGACGCGCCCTGCGGGCGAAGCTGGACCACGGAGACCATGCTGCTATTGTAGTGGCGTTGGTGTGGATGGATTCTCCATGGGCTGGCTCCGCGACTGGAAACGCAAGCGCATAGTTAAGGAACACCGCATCGACGATGCCCTGTGGCGGCGCGCGATGCGGCACTTGCCCTTCCTCGCGGGCCTCTCCGCCGCCGAAGAACGGCGGCTGCGCGAATACGCGGTCGTGTTCCTGGCGGAGAAACAGCTCACCCCGGTCGGCGGCCTCAGGCTCTCGGACGACGACCGCGTCGAAATCGCGCTGCAGGCCTGCCTGCCGGTGCTGGAACTGGGCCTCGACTGCTACGACGGCTGGGTCGGGATCGTGGTGCATCCGTCGGATTTCCGCGTGCAGCGCGCCGAGACCGGGGAAGACGGCGTGGTGCACGAATGGGACGACGAACTGGCGGGCGAATCCTGGCCCGGCGGCCCGGTGGTGCTGTCCTGGGAGGCGCTGGACGACGCGGGTTCGGTTGCCGAAGGCGGCGCGAACATCGTGATCCACGAATTCGCGCACAAGCTCGACATGATGTCGGGGGAAGCCGACGGCGTGCCGCCGCTACCTTCGCGCGAGGCGCGCGAGCGCTGGATCGAGGTGTTCGACGCCGAATTCGAGCGCTTCCGCGCCTCGGTCGACGCAGGCGACGAGACGTTTCTCGACCCCTATGCCGCGGAGCACGAGGCCGAATTCTTCGCCGTTGCGAGCGAGGCCTTCTTTGAATCGCCGAATGCTCTGAAGCGCGAGTTTCCCGGGCTTTACGAGATATTCACGGGCTTTTACCACCAGGATCCGGCCGCGCGGCTGAAATCGTAGCGCTACGCCGGAATTGCGGGCATCGACGTCGGCGCTAGTGCGGGTATCCGCGGCTTCCTATCGGGAAATCCTCACGAAATAATGACCATCCATGCACACGGCGACATGTTCCGAATCGCCTCCCGCGATATTTACCGTCACCCGAACTTTCGCATGACCCGTTCGGGCCAGCCCTTCCATCATGGCGATTTTCGCCCTGACGCCAATCGACGCCCGTGCCTGCAAATCGGCGGCGATGGGCCGGAGAAACCGCGTCCTGCTGTCATAGATGGCTACTGTCGGCCGCCCGCCGCGCGCGTGCATCGTCAACAGCGACAGCAGGGCCCAGCCGGTAACGTTTGCCAGCGCGGACAGGGAGCCCGCAAACGCCGTGCCTTTGTCATTGCGGTTCAGCGGCGTAAAAGGCATTGCCGTCGCCATGCTATGCAGCGTGGCCGCGCGTATGCCGAATCCCGTCACCCGGGTGAGCGGAATCTGCTCATGCATCAGGCTCTGCAGCGACGCGGCCAAGGACTTCAGCTTCCTGCTGCCGTAGGCCGCCATCAGTTGCAGGCGAACAGTAAAATCGATCCAATGCCGCGCGCGCGATGCTTCATGAACTGCTCCACTCTTAGCTTCCTCGAACCGGCCGTGGGCCGTGCAACGGCGATTATGTCGCGTCGCTGGTCGTTGCTGGAAAAAACCTGTCATGGCAGAGTCCGGGTTCCGGGGGGCGACGCGCGGTACGATCTGGCCCGGGAATACTCCTGTCGGCATCCGGCATCGCAATTTCGCGCTTGAAGACGCTGCTCATCGTCTACCACACCGGCGGCGCGAAGACCGCGACGATGGCCGCGGCGGTCGAGCGCGGCGCGCGCGCCGAAGGCGGCGTCAGCGTGGTGGTCAAGCGCTGCGCCGACGCCGGGCCGGAAGACGTCCTCGCCGCCGACGGCCTCATTCTCGGCACGCCCGAGAACTTCGGCTACATGGCGGGGATGATGAAGGACTTTCTCGAGCGCGTGTTCTATGCCTGTGAAGGCAAGGTCAACGGCAGGCCCTGGGCGCTCTTCGTCGGCGCGGGGCAGGATGGCAACGGCGCGGTGACCTCGGTCGAGCGAATCGTGCTGGGCCTGCGCCTCAAGAAAGTGCATGACCCTATCATCGGGCTGAAGGACCTGAGGCCCGAAGTGCTTGCCGGCTGCGAGGAGTTGGGC
>DATBSX010000262.1:0-2598 GCA_036559565.1 Steroidobacteraceae bacterium
AGCAGCGCACGCTCAAGCTCGGCGGCACGACGCTCGAGCTGACCTATCTCGGCCTGAATCACTCCGACACCACGATCGTCATGCGCCTGCCGAAGGAGAAGCTGATCTTCATCGTCGACACCATTCCGGTGGGCGCCATGCCCGGGCGCGGCATGATCGACATGTATCCGCTCGAGACCGAGGTGTTCATCGAGCGCGTGCTGAAAATGGACTGGGAGCGCCTGATCCCCGGTCATCCCGGCCAGCCGAACGGCCGTCTCGGCACCAAGCAGGACGCGCAGGATCAGCTGGACTTCCTGCGCTATGCCTCCGAGACCGTGAAGGCCGCGGCGCGCGACGGCAAATGCTGGGACACCGTCGAGAAGGAAGTGAAGCTGCCGAAGTACGAGAGCTGGCCTGGCTACCAGAGCGGCCTGCAGTTCGTCCTGCGTCGCTACTGCGGCCTCTGGGGCCGAGGAACCTAAAGCCCCAGCATCGTCTTCCGCGCAAAGACGAGGTCTTCCCAGGCCTTGGCCTTGTCCGGGAGAGTTCGCAGCAGATACGCGGGGTGATAAGTCACGATCAGCGGCACGCCAGCGTACTGGTGCAGCCGCCCGCGCATGCTGGCGATGCTCGCGTCGCTGTTCAATAGTGTCTGCGCCGCGAAGCGGCCCATGGCGACGATCAGCTTCGGCTGGATGAGCGCGATCTGCTTCAGCAGATGCGGCGTGCACTTCGCCACTTCCTCCGGCTCGGGGTTGCGGTTGCCCGGCGGCCGGCACTTGAGCACGTTGCAGATGTAGACGTTTTCTTCGCGGCTGAGACCGATCGCGGCGAGCATGTTGTCGAGCAGCTTTCCCGCCTGGCCGACGAAGGGCTCGCCGAGGCGGTCCTCCTCCGCTCCCGGCGCCTCGCCGATGAACAGCCAGTCGGCCTGCTCGTCGCCGACGCCGAGCACGGTCTGCGTGCGAGTCTTGTGGAGGCCGCAAGCCGTGCACGCTGGGACCGCGCTCTTGATTTCGATCCACCCATCGGTGGGTACTGGGGGTACTGGCTGGGCTCGCAGCCGCCACACGGGCGTGAGCCCCATTTCCCGAAGGATCCCGTGACGTCTGGTCACGGCAAAGGCAGCGTGAGGACGATCGCGTCCTCGCGGCCCGAGTGCGCGGGGTAGTAGCCGCGCCGCGTGCCGATCTTGCGAAAGCCGAATCGAGTGTAGAGCGCCTGCGCGCCGCGGTTGCTGGGACGCACCTCGAGGAAGATGTTGCGCGCGCCGAGCCGCCGCGCGAGGTCGGCGGCGTCCCGCAGGAGCCCGCTGCCGAGCCCGCGACGCTGATGCGCAGCGCCGATCGACAGGTTGAGGAGATGCGCCTCCTGCGCCGCGACCATCACCACGAAATAGCCGAGCAATTCGACGCCGAGCTTCAGGCAGCGGCATTCGTATCCGGCATTGAGCGAGTCGAGGAAATTTCCGCGCGTCCACGGATGGCTGTAGATGGCGCTCTCGATCGCCATCACCTCGTCGAGATCGCCTTCGCGCATCGGCATGAGGCGCGGCGCGTCCTTGAGGACGGCGCTCATCGCCGCTGCTCCGCGAGCGTCAGCGCCACTTTGTCGCGCAGGTAAACCGGCACGGCGAGCGCCGCATCGACGCCCTCGCCCGCCGCGAGGCGCGGCGCTGCGAGGCGCGCTACCGCGGCCGCGGTTGGATGCACTTCCGGAGCGATCTTCTTCAAGCCGAAATCCCCGTAGACGGCGAACCCGCTGCCGGCGCCGACCCAGCCTTCGCCCGGCGGCCTCGGCGCGGCGTCGGGCGGCACGCACTGCGCGGCGACGACCTCGTGCCAGCGCCCGGCGCGCTTTTCGAGCGCCGCATAGTACACCTCGCGCATGCGAGCATCGATGCAGGCGACGACCCGCGGCGCGCCCGCCTCCTCGGCCGTAGCCTCGAGCGTGGAGACACCGAGCACCGGCAGGCCGTGCGCGAACGCAAGGCCCTGAGCGAGGCCGCAGGCAATGCGCAAGCCGGTGAACGATCCCGGACCCGCGCCGAAGGCGATCGCGTCGAGGCGGCCCCCGTCCTGCATGAGCGATTCGAGCATCGGCAGCGCGTATTCCGAGTGCCGGTTGGGAGCGCGCCGCTCGAGCGCGCGGACCTCGCCGTCGAGCCAGACGGCGACCGAGCACCAGTCGGTCGAAGTTTCCAGGGCGGCGAACCGCATGCGCGATTGTAGGGTTAGAATTTTTCCATGAGCCAACAACATACGATCGCAGTCATCCCCGGCGACGGTATCGGCCGCGAGGTCATTCCCGAAGGCGTGCGCGTGCTCGAGGCCGTCGGCGCGAAGCACGGCATCCAGTTCCGCTGGCAGGAATATCCGTGGAGCTGCGACTGGTACAAGGCGCACGGCCGGATGTGCCCCGAGGACGCGCCCGAGATCCTGAAGAAGTCGGAAGCGGTGTTCTTCGGCGCGGTGGGCAATCCGTCGATCGTCCCCGACCACATCTCGGCGTGGGGCCTGCTCATCAACTTCCGCCGTTGGTTCGACCTGTACGTGAACCTGCGCCCGGTGCGCCTTTTCGAAGGCATGCCCTGCCCGCTCGTCGGCCGCAAGGCGG
>DATBSX010000263.1:0-5684 GCA_036559565.1 Steroidobacteraceae bacterium
TGCATCAGCCGATATTCTGGGTCGAGCTCGGGGCGATCATCTGGATCAACCTGCTGGTCTCCGGCGACAACGCCGTCATGATCGCGCTCGCCGCGCGCTCGCTGCCGCCGAAACAGCAGAAGCTCGCGGTTTTCTGGGGCAGTGCGGCGGCCGTGGCGCTGCGGGTGGTCCTGACGGTCTTTGCGGTCGCCCTGCTTGCCATCCCCTGGCTCAAGCTCGCCGGCGGCGCGCTGCTGATCTGGATCGGCATCAAGCTGCTCGCGCCGCGGCCGGACGACATCGAAGTCTCGTCACACACGCGCCTGTGGTCGGCCATCAAGACCATCCTGGTCGCCGATCTCGTCATGAGCATGGACAACGTCATCGCCGTCGCCGCAGCCGCGAATGCGGCCGCACCGACACCCGACCTCGAGCCGATGAAATACACGCTGCTGATCGCCGGCCTCGGAATCAGCATCCCGATCGTGATCTTCGGCAGCGTCTTGATGCTGAAGGTCATGGCGCGCTTTCCGGTCATCATCGCGTTCGGCGCCGCGCTTCTCGGATGGATTGCCGGCGACATCATGGTCACGGATCCGGCCATCTCCGACTGGGTGCGGCTGCACGCCGCCTGGCTGCAGGATTGGCACGTCGCGTCGATCGGCGGCGCGCTGGTCGTCGCCGCCTTCAGCAATTCGAGCCACTGGGAGTTCTGAGCGCCCCGGGGCGCGGCGACGGAATCAGCCCTTGGCGACGCGGGGCAGCGCTTCGGCCGTGCGCTGGCGGACAATGTCCGCGATCCGGTAGCGGCCGGTCGCCGTCAGGTTGTCGTAGCCTGAATGCGCGACCCGCAGCTGCTCGCGACGGAGCGCGAAAGTCGATGCGGCAACGACGTCAAGCGAAGTCGCGTGCGAAAACAGGAAGCCCTGCGCGGCCACGCAGCCGAGCTGCAGGAGCTGCGTCACCTGGTCGTCCATCTCGACGCCCTCGGCCACCGTCTCGAGTCCGAGCGTCTCCCCGAGCATCACGACCGCGCGTGCGAGCTTCGGCCCTTCGGCGGACTCGGTCAGGCGGCTGATGAACGAGCGGTCGATCTTCAGGATGTCGATCGGGAACCGGTGCAGGTACGACAGCGACGAGTACCCAGTCCCGAAGTCGTCGATCGCAAGCCGCACCCCGAGCGCCTTGAGTTCCTTGAGGCGCACGAGGTTGCCCTCTGAGTTGTGCATCATGGTGCTCTCGGTCAGCTCGATGAGCAGGCTCTCCGGCTCGAGGCCCGAGAGTTCGAGCGCGTGGCGCACGTCCCCGACCAGGTCGCCCTGCTGCAGGTGCCGGCCCGAGATGTTCACGGCGACGCGCAGGCCCGCGCCCGCAGCGACGGACTTCCGCCATTCCTGGACGCGGCAGCAGGCGTCTTCCAGGACCCAGCGCCCGAGCGCGATGATCTGGCCCGTTTCCTCCGCCATCGGGATGAACTGGCCGGGCATCAGCCTGCCCTGCTCGGGGTGCTGCCAGCGCACCAGCGCCTCGACGCCGAGCAGCTCCGTCGTCTTCAGGTCGATGATCGGCTGGAACTCGAGGAAGAATTCGTTGCGCACGAGCGCCTGCGTCAGGTCATCCTCGAGGCGGAGCCGCTCGCGGAGCTGCTCCTGCATGCGCGTGTGGAACACGACGTGACGCCCCTTGCCTGCCGCTTTCGCGTTGTACATCGCGATGTCGGCATTGCGGAGCAGGTGCTCGGTGTCATAGCCGGGCTCCGACAGGGCGACGCCGACGCTGGTCGTGACGAGCAGGTCGTTGCCATCGATCGCAAGCGGCATGCGGAACGCCTCCGTGACCGAGGAGGCGATCTGCTCGGCCTGCTCGATCGTCGAGACGCCCTCGAGCAGCACGGCGAACTCGTCGCCGCCGAGGCGCGCGACGGTATCGGCCGCGCGCGTGCACTTGACGAGCCTCTGCGCAGCGGTCTGCAGCAGCCGGTCGCCGACGTCGTGGCCGAGCGAGTCATTGACGTTCTTGAAGTTGTCGAGGTCGATCATCAGCACGGCCAGGCGGTCCTGCGTGCGCCGCGACAGATCGAGCGCGTGCTCCACCCGGTTGCGGAACAGGCTCCGGTTCGCAAGCAGTGTCAGCGGATCGTGGAAAGCGAGCTGGCGCAGCTGGTCCTCCAGCGCCTTGCGCTCGGTGACGTCGCGCAGGTTCAACGCGAGGCCCTTCACCGCGGGGTCGTCGAGGAGATTGCTCCCGACGCACTCCAGGATGAAACGCCGCGACGAAGTGCCGACCGAAAGCTCGACCGGGCCAATCGGGATGCCCTGGGTCGAGGTGACTTCGGCGAGGAAGCTGGCGATCCGGTCGCGGTCGGCCTCGCGCCAGATCTCGCCGAGCCGGCGCCCGACGAGGTCGTCGTGCCAGAGGCCGAATGTGCGCTGCACCGCCGGCGAGGCGTATTCGATGCAGCCGTCGGCGTCGACGATCATGATGACGTCGGAGGCGTTGCGGATCAGCGAGGCGAAGCGCGCCTCCACGAGGTCGACCGCCGCGCGCTGGCGCGCCTTGGCGTCGTCGCGCAGGATCACGCTCTGGCGGGCCATCACGAGGATCGCCAGCACGAAAATCGCGATCGTCATGACCGTCACCGGGCTTCGCCCGTCGCCGGCCGCAAAGTAGACCAGCACGAAGAACGAGAGCCCCAGGCCCGCGTAGGCGATGCCCTGGGTCAGGGCGCTGCCGCCTGCGGATTTCAGGCGCTCCGGCCGCGACTTGTCGCGGATCTGCACCTGCGCGGCTCCGGCCAGGAAAGCGTAGCACGCGAGGTACGGGATGTCCGAGATGTTCTTTCCTGAAAAGTAGGTGTTGGCGACGACGGACGTGGCCCAGACGATGTCCGCGAGGAACATGAGCCCGAATCCGCCAGTCAGCAAGACGAGAGTTGTCTTGCGCAACGGGCAGCTCGTCGCATTCATGAGCAGGACGCCGATCGCCATCAGCATCAGGCAGTCGAGACCGATGTAGGCCTGTGTCAGCACGAAGCGAGCGAAGTCCTCCTCGTTCGCGGCAGCGGCCGGGCTGATCACGAAGAACCAGAAGAAGGTGCCAAAACCCAGCACAAGGATCGATGCGTCGAGCAGCAGCCTGCCCCAGGAAACGCGGAGCGAACTCGCCCGCAGCGCGACCATGAATCCCGAGAAGAGAATCGGGAAGAATGCGAGGTAGAAGAAATCAGCGAGCGACGGGAACGGTGTCAGCTCCCGCACGCGCAAATAGAAGTCGACCAGGTTGCCGCACAGGTAGGTGACGAGCGCCGCCGCCAGGAATTTCCACGTCAGGCGCACGACCGGTTGCGTCGCCTTGCGCGCGGCGACGATCGCGAGCAGCGACGCAGCAAGGGCCCCTGGCCAGTCCGACACGAGCAGATAGAAATCGAGGGCTGGCGAGGCCGGGAATCCGGCGACGGTCACGTAGATCGCGGCGATGACGTAGAGGATCGTCCCGATGGCCACGGCGCCCGTCCAGCCGTCGGCGAACCCGACGCGCGTGATGCGGGTGGTGACCCCGAAGTGGCCGGTCGCGGAGCCGACGTTCATGCCTCGATCTGCCGTCATCTGTAAAATGGAAGTCTCGCGCGATGGGCCACCCGATGGAACTGGGTAACTGCCCAAGCTGTGAACTGGATCGACAATCGCCCGGAGTGGCAGTGTGAGCGGGTCGTCACTTCAGGGGGATTGCGGATTTCAGCGGCGATTTCGCCGTTGATCGTGTTCCCCGCTCGTTTCGTCTCAGCGATCCTTGCAACGCTTCGCCGCACGGCTATGTTGGCCGCAGCCGTGTCGTTTCCGGGGCGCAGGATGATCCAGAAGACTTGCGGGCTCAGGTTGGTACCGGTGCTGCCAGTCCTCTGGCTCACGGTCGCGTGCGGGCAGGCTCCGGCGGCGGAAACCGCGCCGGAACCTGCAGCGGAGATCCGGCTCGACCCGATGTGGAAAACGCAAGGTCTCGCGAACCCCGAGAGCGCCGCGCTCTCCGCGGACCGGACGTTTCTCTACGTGACCAACGTGAATGGCGATGGAGAAGCCAAGGACGGCAACGGATTCATCGCCCGCGTCGGCGTCGACGGCCGGCTGCTGGATCGCGACTGGGCCGGCGGGCTCAATGCGCCCAAGGGCATCATGCTGCGCGGCGGATCGCTCTATGTCGCCGACATCGACGAGATGGTCGTGATCGACGCCGCGAGCGGCGCCGTGACGCGGCGCGTCGCTGCTCCCGGCGCGCTCTTCCTGAACGACCTGGCGTTTGCGCCCGACGGGCGCGTGCTGATCGCGGACTCGCAGAACGCGCGCATCTATGCCATCGGCTCCGACACGGCGGAGGTGTGGGCCGAGGGTGCGCTCCTCGACTCCATCAATGGCCTGTATGCGGAACCCGGCCGGCTCATCGTGACGACCATGGCGGGGCGGCTGCTCGCGATCGACTACGAGTCGCGTTCGATCAGCGTCCTTGCAGAGGGGCTCGGCGACGCGGACGGCGTCGCACCGCTCGGCCATGGCAGCTACCTGGTGAGCGAGTGGCCCGGACTGCTGCACGTCGTCGGGCCGGACGGCACGCATCGCACCGTGATCGACAGCCGCGCAGGGAAGATCTACATGAACGATTTCCTGCTGGTGGACGACGTGCTCTACCAGCCGAACTGGGAACCCGGCACGGTGACGGCGTACCGCGTGGTCCGCCAGGGATCCTGAACGGCGGGCCCGGGGGCCGGGCCTCAGATGACGCCGCGACGCTCCTGGTCGAGCTCGATGGACTCGAAGAGCGCGCGGAAGTTGCCCTCCCCGAATCCCTCGTTGCCCTTTCTCTGGATGATCTCGAAGAAGATCGGGCCGATGACGTTTCGCGTGAAGATCTGCAGCAGGATGCCGTCTTTCGCGCTGCCGTCGATCAGGATGCGCCGCTCCTGCATGCTCGCGAGCGACTCGTGGTGCCCGTCCACGCGCGCGTCGACGCCCTCGTAGTAAGTCTCCGGCGTGTCCTGGAACTCGACGCCGTTCGAGCGCAGGGCGTCGACCGTCGCATAGATGTCGTCCGTAAAGAGCGCGATGTGCTGGATGCCCTCGCCGTGGTACTCGCGGATGTACTCCTCGATCTGGCTCTTGTCGTCCTGGCTCTCGTTGATCGGGATGCGGATCTTGCCGCAAGGGCTCGTCATCGCCTTGCTGAAGAGGCCGGTCTTCTTCCCTTCGATGTCGAAGTAGCGGATCTCGCGGAAATTGAACAGGCGCTCGTAGAAGCCGGCCCACTTGTCCATGTGGCCGCGGCCCACGTTGTGGGTCAGGTGGTCGATCAGCGTGAGCCCCGCCGTGCGCACGGGATCCGGGTCCTTCACCGGCTGGAAGTCCACGTCGTAGATCGTGCGGTCGCCGTAGCGATCCACGAGATAGATGTGGCTGCCGCCGATGCCCTCGATCGCCGGGATCCGCAGTTCCATCGGCCCGACCGTCGTCTCGACGGGCTTTGCGCCGAGCTCGACCGCGCGGCGGAAGGCCGCGGCGGCATCCCTGACGCGGAAAGCCATGGCACACGCCGAGGGTCCGTGTGCACGCGCGAACTGCTGCCCGAAGCCCTCGGGTTCCGCGTTGATGACGAAATTGATGTCGCCCTGACGGTGCAGGGTCACGTTCTTGCTGCGGTGGCGCGCGCTGACCGGGAAC
>DATBSX010000264.1:0-1927 GCA_036559565.1 Steroidobacteraceae bacterium
CTCAAGTCGGAGATCCGCAACAGCCTCAATGCGCCGCATCGCGCGGTGCTCGTCATGAAGGTGCTGGGTGGCGCCGGCTGAACTCGCGGCGGTCGCCTTTGGCGTCCTGTACATCCTGCTCGCGATCCGCGAGCACCGTGCCTGCTGGATCGCGGGCGGCATCAGCACGGCCATCTATGCCGTCGTGTTCTTCAACGCCGGCCTGCCGCTGCAGGCGGCGCTGCAGGTCGTCTACGTCGCGATGTCCGTCTACGGCTGGCTTGCCTGGAAACGGGACGCCGCCGCGGCGGCGCCGCGCAGCTGGCCGGTCGCGCGCCATCTCGCGGCGCTTGCGGGTGTCGGCCTCGCGACGGCCGCGACCGCGCCGCTCGCCGCACACTTCGCGCTTGCGGCGGCCCCGGTCGCAGACTCGCTCGGAACCTGGGCGAGCCTGGTCGCGACCTGGCTGCTCGCGCGGCGCATCGCCGAGAACTGGCTCTGGTGGATCGTGATCGATGCGGGACTTGCCGCGCTGTTCGCGAGCCAGGGACTCGCGATGACCGGCGCGCTCTACCTCGCGTATGCGCTGCTTGCGATTGCAGGCCTTCGCAGCTGGCGCAAGCGCCGGGCGCGCGCATGAGTGCGGCCCTGCCGGCCGGGGTCGAGGCGAGGATCGCGGCGGCGGCGGCCGCGCTCGACCTCGAGCGACCGACGATCATGGAACTGTCCGGCGGCGTTTCGAACAGGACCTTCCGGCTGCGGGATCGCAGCCACGACTACGTGCTGCGGCTCGCAGGCGATACGGCCGCCGGCCTGGGGGCGAGCGGCACCTCGGAAATTGCGATGCAGGCGCTCGCCGCCGACGCGGGCCTCGCGCCGCCGCTGGTGCTGGCGGATGCCGCCGCGGGCCTCGTCGTGTCGCGGTATGTGGCCGGACGCATGCCCAGCGCACGGGACTTTCAGGACGTGCGCACGCTCCGGCGCGTCGGTGCGTACATCGCCGAGCTGCACGCGCTTGAGCTGCCGCCGGGCCTGCCCGTCGTCGACTTCGGCGAGCGAGCCGCGGGCTACCTCGAGCGGGTGGCGGCGGCGGTGCCGGACGCATTCACCCAGCGGCTGCAGCGCGAACTTTCGCTCCGCCGTGCTGCGCTGCCGTCGCCCGCCCGGCGAGTGCCCTGCCACCACGACCTGCATCGCCGGAATTTCCTCGACGACGGCCCGAGGCTGCTCGCGGTCGACTGGGAGTACGCGGGGCCTGGCGACCCGGCTGCGGAACTTGCGTCCTGCATCGGCTACAACGCGATCGCGGGAGCCCGGGCCGAGGCGCTCTTCGACGGCTACGGCGCAGATGCCACGGAACTGCGGGCGCGCGTCGCCGCCTCCGGCTGGATATTCGACTGCCTCTGGTTTGGCTGGAATGCCGTGGCTGCACTCGACGGCCTGAAACCCGATCCCGAAGAACAGTCGCGGCTCGCGGCGCGGCTCGGCGCCTGAGCGGTTGCAGAGCGACCGGCGCTTCCCGCAAGATGCGCGACCGAGGAACCTCTGATTGATCCCCGCGTGGGCGCGACCGTGTGCGATTTTCTTCACTGGCAAGGCGCGAGGCGCGATGTGTATCAAGCGATACATGAGCGCCGAGCAACACAGCCAGTGAAGAAAATCGCCCGGTCCCTGCGGGTTACGCGCGGGCCATGGCGGGACTTCGTTGCTTGCCTCGCCCATAGTTATGACTATTGGGCTTCGGCTCGCGCCTTGTCCCGCCATGGCGCGCGCGTAACGCGCCTCACGCGGGAATCAATCAGAGGTTCCTAGTGGCCGAGATCACCATCACGGATCGCGACGGCGGCGTGCATCGCGTGAATGCGCGCGAGGGCGTGAGCCTCATGGAAACGCTGCGCGAATTCGATTACGGCGTCGCCGCGATCTGCGGCGGCATGTGTTCCTGCGC
>DATBSX010000265.1:0-2698 GCA_036559565.1 Steroidobacteraceae bacterium
TGGGTTCCTGCCCGCGCAGCAGGTCGCGCAGGCGCCGATGGGCGCGCGCGAGCTGTGACTTGGAAAAACTCGGCGTGCGGCCGAGCGCGAAGCCGATGTCAGCGTGCGTATAGCCCTCGACATCGTGCAGCCACACGACCGCGCGCGAAAGCGATGGCAGCGTCATCAAGGCCCGCTCGAGCGCGGCATCGAGCGGCGCCACGGGATCCTGCGCCAACGACGGCAGGCGGTCGGCGCCGCCCGGGTCCTTGTCGAGCCATTCGAGACTGCGATGCCACGGCGAGCGCAGGTACATGAGCGCGCGATTCACGGCGATGGCACGTATCCACGCCGGCAGCGGGCAGCGGCCCTCGAAGGCCCCGATATGCTCGAGCACATCCAGGAAGGTTTCCTGCAGCAGCTCCTCGGCGATCGCGGGACGGCGCACGAGCCGGCGCAGGAGCGTATAGATCGCGCCGGAGGTGGCCGTATAGACGGCCTCGAACGCCGCGGCTTCGCCGGCGCGGGCGGCGGCTACCAGGTCGTCCCGCAGTCCGATCTCTGAAATTCGGGGCATCGGGCTCTTAGATGCCCGTGGCCCGGAAAAGGTCGCAGCTGAGCCTGAAATAAGCCTGGTGCCGGGAGCGGGAGTCGAACCCGCAAGAATCTTCCGATCCGGTGGATTTTGAGTCCACTGCGTCTGCCAATTCCGCCATCCCGGCCGCAGGGGGCGCAGTATAAAGCCGGGGTCAGGCGCCGTCCGCGTGCCGCCCTTGGCAGGCCCGGCCGGCGCGACGACAATCGCCCCGATGAAGTTCTGCCCGAGCTGCGCGGCGCCCGTCGTGCAGCGCACCCCCGAAGGCGACCACCGGCCGCGATCGGTCTGCACCGGCTGCGGGACGATTCACTATCGCAACCCGAAGCTCGTGGCGGGCTGCGTCCCCGAGTACGAAGGCCGCATCCTGATCTGCCGGCGCGCGATCGAGCCGCGCCGCGGCTACTGGACCATCCCCGCCGGGTTCATGGAAATTGGCGAAACACTGCAGCAGGCCGCCGCCCGCGAGTGCGAGGAGGAAGCACTCGCGCGCGCCGAGATCGGGAGCCTGTGCGCGATCGTGCACGTGCTGCACGCGGAACAGGTGCACGTGATGTTTCGCGCAACGCTCTCCGACCCCGCGTACGGCGCCGGGGCCGAGAGCCTCGAGACGATCCTGTGCGAGGAGCGCGACATTCCCTGGCACGACATCGCGTTCGCGAGCGTCGAGTTCTGCCTGCGCCGCTATTTCGCGGACCGGGCCGCCGGCCGGAACGAGCTTCACTTCCACACGATCGAGTGAACGGGACCCGGCGTCGCTGTGGCACAATGCGCCGCTCCGAAATCGGGCGGGCCGCCGGAATCGCTGCATGACATTCGTCGTCACCGAAACCTGCATCAAGTGCAAGTACATGGACTGCGTCGAGGTCTGTCCGGTGGATTGCTTCCACGAGGGCCCGAACTTCCTCGTGATCGATCCCGAGGAATGCATCGACTGCACGCTGTGCGAGCCGGAATGCCCGGTGGACGCGATCTTCTCCGAGGAAGAAGTGCCGGCGGGCCAGGAGGCGTTCCTCGCGCTGAACGCGGAGCTTTCGAAGGAATGGCCCGTGATCACGCAGCGCAAGGAGCCGCCGGCCGATGCCGACGCCTGGAAGGACGTGCCGGAGAAGCTCCCGCTGCTCGAGCGCTGAGCGTCAGTTCGCGGCAGCGGCGGCCGCCGCGGGATCCTCGAGGTAAGCCGCGAGGTACGCCGCCGATGCGTAGCCGGCGAGGAACTCGCCCGTCTCGGTGACGATGCCGGGCGTGCCGCTGATGCCGAGCTGGCGCCCGAGTTCGTACTGCGCCGCGACCGGCGAGTCGCACTTGCCGGGCGGAAGGGTCTCGCCTTTCTTGGCGCGCGTCAGCGCATCCTTGCGGTCGGCGCTGCACCAGACCGAAACCGCCTTGTACCAGGACTCGGTGTCGGGGCCGCCGCGCGGAAACATCATGTAGCGCACGCGGATGCCGAGCCGGTTGAGTTCGGCGATCTCCGAATGCATGTGGCGGCAATGCACGCAGTCGACGTCCGTGAAAACGGTGACGGTATGCTTGGCGGGGCCATTGGGCGCGAAGATGATCGTGTCCTCGTCCTTGACGCCCGCGAGCAGCGCGAGGCGGCCCTTCTTGCGCGTGTCCTCGGTCAGGTTGTGCTTGGAGTCCATCTCGAAGACATCGCCATCGAGGTAATAGCGCCCGTCCGCCGACACGTAGCCGACTTCGGCGCCGGAGCGGACCTCGAACAGTCCCGGGATCGGCGCCGGGCGCACGTCCTCGAGCTTGATGTCGAGGCGCTTGGCGATCTGCGCGCGGATGTCCCCTTTCGCGGCGGGCTGGGCCGCGGCCGGTGCGGCTGCGGTGGAAGCCTGCGGGACGGCTTGCCCCGAGCCTGCGAGCGCAAGCGAGGCGAATGCGGAAAGCAACAGGTGGCGGATCGTCAGCACGCGGACCTCTCGACTCTGATCGACCCTGCTTCGACCTCGGGCCGGGGCCGCGGTTCGGGTCCAGGGCGCGAGTCTATCAGCCGCGCGGGTGATGCTGCGCGTGCAGCTCTTTCATGCGCTCCCGGGCCACGTGCGTGTAGATCTGCGTCGTGGACAGGTCGCTGTGGCCGAGGAGCATCTGGACGACGCGCAGGTCCGCGCC
>DATBSX010000266.1:0-7007 GCA_036559565.1 Steroidobacteraceae bacterium
GCGCCAGCGTCGCGCGCGAGAACGTCTCGTCCATGCGCGCCAGCCAGGCCTTCTCGAGTCCGGACGGCAGCGGCGCGATACCCGCCGCAGCAACCTCGCGATCGACATCATCGTCGGCGAAGAGCTCGCCGGTATACGGCCACAGCCCGGCGAGCGAGCGCTCGACGCGCGCGCGGCTCTCCGGCGTGCCGTCGCCGAGCCGGATCAGCCAGCCGCTGCTGTAGCGCAGGTGATAAGCCGATTCCCCGAGACCCTTGCTCGCGACCGCGGCGAGCGTCGCGTCCTTCGATTGCGCGAGAGCCTCGTAGAGGCCGAACTGCCAGGCGTCGAACAGGCACTGCCGCACGATCGTGTCGCCGAAATCGCCGTTCGGCTGCTCCACGAGCGTCAGGTTCAGGTACTCGGATTCCTCGCGCAGGTACGCGAGTTCGTCCTCGCCGCGGCCGCGGCCCTCGAGGCTGCCTGCATGCGCGAGCAGCAGGCGCGCCTGCCCGAGCAGGTCGAGCGACACATTCGCAAGCCCGAGGTCTTCCTCGAGCGCCGGCGCGTGCCCGACCCATTCGCCCAGCCGCTGCGCGAGCACGAGATTCGTGTCCGCGAGCCGGAGGACAAAGCGCACGTGCGGCGTCACAGCGTCTTCACCTCGTCCGGGATGTCGTAGAAGGTCGGGTGGCGGTAGACCTTGTCCCTCGCCGGCTCGAAGAAAGCATCCGCATCCGCCGGGTCGGAGGCGACGATGTCGGCGGAGCGGACGGCCCAGATGCTGACACCCTCCTGGCGGCGCGTGTACAGGTCGCGCGCATGCTCAAGCGCCATGCGCGCATCCGTCGCGTGCAGGCTCCCGACATGCTTGTGGTCGAGGCCGGATTTCGCGCGGATGAAGATCTCGTAGAGCGGCCAGTCCTGTTTTACGTCTTGTGTCATCGAAGGGTCCCCGTTTTCAGGCTGCGCGGCTGTCCGCGCCCGCCCGCTTTTCCGCCCAGGCCGTCGCGGCTTCGCGCACCCAGCGTCCGTCCTCGTGCGCTTTCTTCCGCGCCTCGAGTCGTTCGCGATTGCAGGGGCCATGCCCCTGCAGCACCTGCTCGAATTCGCGCCAGTCGATCGGACCAAACCGGTAATGCTGCGTCGTGTCGTCCCAGCGCAATTCGGGATCCGGGACCTTCAGCCCGAGGTAGTCCGCTTGCGGCACGGTCGTGTCCACGAATTTCTGGCGGAGCTCGTCGTTCGAGAATCGCTTGATCTTCCAGCGCATGGACTGCGCGCTGTGCTTCGAATCGTTGTCCGACGGGCCGAACATCATGAGCGACGGCCACCACCAGCGCTCGAGCGCCGCCTGCGCCATCTGCTTCTGCCCGGGAGTCCCGCGCGCGAGGCGCATCATGATTTCGTAGCCCTGGCGCTGGTGAAAACTCTCTTCCCTGCAGATGCGCACCATCGCGCGCGCATAAGGACCGTACGAACAGCGGCAGAGCGGGATCTGGTTCATGATCGCCGCGCCATCCACGAGCCAGCCGATCGCGCCGACGTCGGCCCAGGTGGGCGTCGGATAGTTGAAGATGCTCGAGTACTTCGCCTTGCCTTCGAGCAGCTGGTCCACGAGTTCGCTGCGCGAAACGCCGAGCGTCTCGGCCGCGCTGTAGAGGTAGGCGCCATGGCCGCCCTCGTCCTGGACCTTCGCGATCAGGATCGTCTTGCGAAGCAGCGAGGGCGCGCGGGTGATCCAGTTGCCCTCCGGCAGCATTCCGACGATCTCGGAATGGGCGTGCTGGGATATCTGCCGGACGAGGGTCCGGCGATAGGCTTCGGGCATCCAGTCCTTGGGCTCGACTTTTTCCTCGGCATCGACCCGCGACTGGAAGCGCGACTCCAGTGCAGCGCCGTCCCGCGCGTCGTCGCGCAGACAGTCTTTTCCGAGGGAATCAAGGCCTTGCGTATACATGCCCGGGCACTCCGCGACCGTCGGCCGACGGCCCCACTTTGACACACCCGGCGCGCGTTTGGCACGGCGGGCAAGCCGCCAGGCAGGTCGCGGCGGCCTAGCGCCAACCCTCGAGCCGGCGCACGAAAGTCTCCATGAAACGGTTCGCCTGGAAGCCGTCCAGCACCCGATGATCGATCGTCAGCGTCACGTAACAGCAGGGACGGATCACGATCCGGTCCTCGCCGCCTTCGCTCACGACGACCGGGCGCTTCTCGAGCTTGCCGACGCCGAGGATCGCCGACTGCGGCTGGTTGATCACGATCGGCGCCGCAACGAGACTGCCGCTCACGCCGTGGTTTGAAATCGTGAAGCTGCCGCCGCGCAGGTCCGCCGGTGTCAGCTTGTCGTCGCGCGCCTTGGCAATGAGGGCTGAGAGCGCCCCGGCAATGCCGGCGAGGTCGAGCGAACCCGCATCGCGAATCACGGGGACGACGAGGCCCCGATCCCCAAGTGCCGTCGCGATCCCCATGTCGATGCGGTCGTGGAGCAGCACGGCGTCGTCCGTCCAGCGCCCGTTCGCTTCCGGCACCGCGCGCAGCGCTTCGACACAGGCCGCGACGAAATACGCGGTCAGCGTCAGCGACAGTCCGCGGCGCTCGAAATCGGGCTTGCGTTTCGCGCGATCGGCGAGGACGGCCGTCATGTCGCACTCGAACACGTTCGTGACGTGCGGCGCCGTGTGCAGGAGGCTTTCCACCATGTGCGCCGCGATGCGCCGGCGCATCGGCGTGTGCGGCACGCGGCGCACGCCCTCCTCCGCGGCAACAGGCCGCTCACCCGGCGCGGCCGCGGCCGCAGCCGCCTCCTGGGGCTTCGCCGCCAGCACGTCCTCAACGGTGATGCGCCCGCCTTCGCCGCTGCCCTGGACCTGGTCCGCCGCGAGGCCGCGTTCGGCGAGCAAGCGGCGAACGGCCGGGCTCGTCCGGCCTGACGCTGGCGCGGGCGCTTGCACAGGGCGCGCAGTCGGCGGCGCCGTGGCCTTGGGTGCGGCGGCGGTTGCCGCCGCCTGCCCGGTGGCCGCCGCGCCGAGACGCCCGAGCACGGCGCCCGGCTCGACGTCCACGCCTTCGGCCGCGACGATCTCGGCGAGCACGCCATCGCCGGGCGATGACACTTCCACCGTCACCTTGTCGGTTTCGATCTCGACCAGCGGTTCGTGCCGCTTCACCGGCTGGCCGACCGCCTTGAGCCAGCGCTGCACCTGCGACCGGGTGCCCTCCACCTGGTCGGCGGGCAGGATGACGTCGATCAACTCGCTCATCGCTCAGGCACTCGCAATGCGGCGCATCGCCGCCACGATATCACCAACACCGGGCACCACCGCATCGAGCAGGACCGGCGCATGCGGGCTCGGGATGTCCGGCATCGCGAGCCGCTCGATGGGCGCATCGAGGTCGAAAAATGCATGCTCGGCGAGCGTTGCCGCGATCTCGGCGCCGAAGCCGGCGGTGATCGTATCCTCGTGCACGATCAGGCAGCGTCGCGTCTTCGCGACCGAGGCGAGGACCGCGGCCCGGTCCCAGGGACACAGCGTCCGCAGGTCGAGCAGCTCGACGTCGATCGCGGATTCGGCGGCCGCCTGCTCGCAGCGCTCGACCATCGCGCCCCAGCTGACGACCGTGAGCTCGGTTCCCTCGCGCAGGCAGTTCGCCTGGCCGAACGGCAGCATGAATTCGTCGCCCGGCCAG
The DNA here is from genome assembly GCA_036559565.1 of Steroidobacteraceae bacterium. GTDB lineage: Bacteria > Pseudomonadota > Gammaproteobacteria > Steroidobacterales > Steroidobacteraceae > SCUD01. The sequence goes on from DATBSX010000266.1 coordinate 3,670, forward strand.
GGCCTGCGCCCGGCGGCACCGTCGAGCAGGAACCGGTGTTCGAAGAAGATCACGGGCTCGTTGCCGCGCAGCGCGGTGCGCAGCAAGCCGACCGCGTCCTCGGCATTCGAGGGCATCGCAAGCTGCCAGCCGACGGCGTGCAGGAACTGCACTTCGTTGCACTGGCTGTGCCAGGGATCGCCGCACTTGAAAAATCCGCCCGGCATGCGGACGACCATCGGCGCTGCGAAGCGGTTGACCGTGCGCCAACGGATCGTGCCGCAGTCGTGCAGCTGTTCAGCCGCGGGCTCCGCGTACTTGCGGAACTGGATCTCGGGCACGGGCACGAGGCCCGCGAGCGCCATGCCCACGGCGCGGCCGATGATGCCCTCCTCCGACAGGCTGGTGTCGAAGACGCGATCCTCGCCGAACCGTTCCTGTAATCCCAGCGTCGCTGCGTGCACGCCGCCCTTCTTGCCGACGTCCTCGCCGAAAACCAGGAGGCGCGGGTTGACCGCGAGCTCATGCTCGAGCGTGCGCCGGATTGCGGTCAGCATGTTGATGCGCGCGCCTTCCGGCTTTGCGACCGGGCTGCCGCCCGCCGGCATCGCAGCCTCCGGCCATTGCCCGCCCTGGGCCTGCAGGTCCGGGCTGCCGTCGGCGCGCCGCTCGGTGAACACGTGGCGCGCCACGGTCGTTGCGGTGATCGGGGCCCTCGATTCGATCCGCGCGAGCGCAGCGAGGACGATCGACTCGCCCTCCGCTTCGAGGGCTTTCCACGCGGCTTCGGAAATCTCCGCCGGCACCAGGCGCTTGCGCAACTGGAGCAGTGGATCGCGCGCGCGCTCGCTTTCGATCTCCTGCGGGGTCTTGTAGGCCTGCGTGTCCTGGGCCGAGTGACCGGAGAGCCGCGGCACGCGCAACTTGAGGAGCACGGGACCTTCACCGCCTCGCACGGCGCGGACGGCTTTCTCGATCAGTGCCGCAGCGGCGATCGGCTCGGAGCCGTCTCCGGAGAGGATCTGCAGGTTGCGGAAGGACCCGAGGTTCGCGGCGATATCGCCGCCCGGCGTCTGCCTCGCGGCCGGCACCGAGATCCCGTAGCCGTTGTCCTCGATGAAGTACAGGAGCGGCAGTTGCTCGGTCGTCGCGATGTTGAGCGATGCCCAGAAGCCGTTGGTCGAGGTGGAGGCCTCGCCGCCATGGGCAACTGCGATGCTGCCCGCGACCTCGGCGTCCTTCAGGATGCGGGCGCGGTAGACGAGCGCCTGGGCCCAGCCGGTTGCCGGCGTGTATTGCGTGCCGACGCCGCCGCAGGCGGGCAGGAGGCAGGGACCGCTGCGGTTCGGCCGGTTGATCACGACGCCGACGTCCCGGCCGCCCGACATGCCTTCGGCGCGCATCATCGTCGAGGCGAGCGCCTCTTCGGCCGGCAGGCCGAGCGTGAGCGCGAGCGGCCGCGAACGATAATAAGGAGAGACTGCGTCGCGCCGGCCGGTGAGCTGCAGGCCGAGGAGCACCTGGGTGACGTCATGGCCGCGCGCGCAGAATTGGTAAAGGACTTTGCGATCCGGGACGAGCCGCGTTTCCTCGAGCGCATCGAGCGCGCGGGATACGAAGACCGTGCGGAGTACGGATTTCCAGTCCGGCATGTTTCCAGCGTCCCGGTTCGGCGGGCCGACATCTTACGGGGGTCGGCAGGCTATTTTTCTCAAGTTTAACCCCCCTGAGCTAGAATCCATGCCGCAGCGAACCCGGACCGCCCGGCGCTGTCCTAATCTGACCGATTCGCAGGGGGAGACTGCCGCAATGACCCGTCTGATGCTGGCCCTGATTGCCCTCGCCGCCTGTGGTGCAGCCCAGGCAACGTGCATTTACCCGCGCTCCCCGGACAAGCTGCCGGATGGCGCCACGGCGACCTACGACGAAATGGTCGCGGGGCAGAAAGCGGTGCAGCAGTTCAACGAAGACATCAACGCCTACAACGCCTGCCTCGACCTGGAAATGACCACCTTCGAGAAGAGCGGCGAATACGACGAGAACCGGCTGACGGAGCTGCGCGCCATGCAGGCGAAGAAGAACAATGCAGCCGTGGACGAAGTCCAGGCGGTCGCCGACCGCTTCAACGAGCAGCTGCGGATCTTCAAGGCGCGCGACAAGCAGAACTGACGGAGTCCCGGCCGGCGACCGCCGGCCGGCACGAATCAGAACGCGAACTGGTCGGGCGGAATCGTCATGAGCGAACCCGCGCCCGCGTCCATCGCGTCGAGGTGTGCCTCGGCCCGCGGCAGGATGCGCTGGAAATAGAAGCGCGCGGTCGCGATCTTTGAGCGGTGGAAAGCGGCGTCCGGCTTGCCCGCCTTGAGCGCCGCGGCCGATACCGCCGCCATCCAGGCCCAGCACCAGGCGAGGCACAGATACCCGGTGAGTTGCAGGTAGTCCATCGAGGCAGCCCCGGTCTCGTCCGGATTGCGCGCCGCGCGGCCCGCGACCTCCTCGGTCGCGACGCTCCATTCCTTGAGGAGCCCGGCGAGCTTCACGATGAACTCCGCGTTCTCGCCCTCGCCCGCATGGCGCTCGCAGAATCCGCCGATCAGGCCGCCAAGCTGGCGCGCGAGCGCACCGCCCGACCCCAGCACCTTGCGGCCGAGCAGGTCCATCGCCTGCACGCCGTTCGCGCCTTCGTAGATCAGCGTGATGCGCGCATCGCGAAAGAACTGCTCGACGCCCGTCTCGCGCACGTAGCCGTGCCCGCCATGGATCTGCAGCGCGTCGCTCGTGCATTCGACGGACATGCCGGTGACGAAACCCTTCACGATCGGCGTCAGGAGCGACAGCAAGTCCTCGGCCCGCTCGCGCGTGGCGGCGTCCGGGTGATGCAGCGATGAGTCCATCTGCATGCCTGCGAAGTAAGTCAGGGTGCGCGCGCCCTCGATCAGCGATTTCTGCGTCAGCAGCATGCGGCGCACGTCCGGATGCCCGATGATCGGGTCGGCCGGTCCCTTGCCGGCCTCCGAGGTGCGGCCCTGGCGGCGCTCGCGCGCGTAAGCCAGCGAGGCCTGGTATGCGCGCTCGCACTGGGCGAGTCCCTGCAGCCCGACCCAGAGCCGCGCGTGGTTCATCATCGTGAACATGTTCTTGAGGCCGCCGTTGACCTCGCCGATCAGCCAGCCCCGCGCATTGTCGAAATTCATCACGCAGGTGGCCGAGCCGTGGATGCCGAGCTTGTGCTCGACGCTCGCGCAACTGACGCCATTGGCCGTGCCGGGCTTGCCCTCGGCGTCGGGCAGGAATTTCGGCACCAGGAACATGCTGATGCCGCGCGAGCCCGCGGGCGCGTCCGGGAGCTTGGCGAGTAC
>DATBSX010000267.1:0-11812 GCA_036559565.1 Steroidobacteraceae bacterium
GTTTCAGTGTCGAGGACGATCTGGCGCACGATGCCGGAAGGATACCAGTTAGGGCCGCGGGGCGGCCGTTGCGAGTTCGTCGATGCCCCGGTTCGCAAGCGCATCCGCGCGCTCGTTTTCGGGATGGCCCGAGTGCCCGCGCACCCAGTGCCATTCGACGTCGTGCGCGGCCGCGAGCGCATCGAGGCGCTCCCAGAGGTCCTGGTTCTTGACGGGCTTGCGGTCAGCCGTCTTCCAGTCGCGCCGCTTCCAGTCGGCCATCCAGGTCGTGATGCCGTCGCGAACGTACTGCGAATCCGTGTAGACCGAGACCCGGCTGCGGCGCTGCAGCGCTTCGAGCGCGCGGATCGCCGCAGTCAGCTCCATGCGGTTGTTGGTCGTGTCCGGCTCGCCACCGTAGAGCTCGCGTTCGCGGCCGCGATAGCGCAGGACCGCACCCCAGCCGCCGGCGCCCGGATTGCCGCGGCAGGCGCCGTCCGTGTAGATCTCGACGCGGTTCAAGAGACGCGCCGCGCAGCCGGCTCCGCCAGCCCGCCGATGACCGCCGTGCGCATGCGCTGGCGCAGCCGCACGGGTGTCATCGAGTGCACGCGCTTGCGCGCATGCAGGAGGTACGCGCCCGAGAAGCGCGGCCATGCGCGGCGGCCAAGGCGCTCGAGGAAGCCGCGCGCTTTCGCCGTGCGCAGGCTCGCGAGCGGCGGTGCGTAGAGGTAGCGCTCCGCCGGCCCGACTTCGAACCCGACGAGCTTGAGCCAGTCCGCAAGGCGCGGCGCCGCGATTGTGCGGGCGATGCCGGGCGGGCAACCGCCGCGCGTGAACGCATTCCGCAGCGCCCAGCTCCCGAGCGGCTCGAAACCGAGCACGACGAGCTCGCCTTCCCCGGCGAGCACGCGTGCGGCCTCGCGCAGCACTTCATGGGGGTCCGGCGCGAACTCGAGCGTGTGCGGCAGGAGCATCACGTCCACGCTGTCTGATTGCAGTGACAGCGCTGCGGGCTCGGCGATGAGCGCGACGCCGGGACGCAAGTCGCCGGCCACGAGCGCCGTGCGGCGCGTGCGGGCGCGGGACAGGAAGGTTTCGGCCTCTCCCCAGGCGCCGACCTGCACGCAATGCAGGCCGAACGCGCACTCGAGCGAACCCGCGACGATCGCGCGCTCCTGCTCGAGCAGGAGGCTGCCGAGCGGCCCTGCGAGCCAGGCATCGAGTTCCACGGTGTGCGGGGCCATGCGGAAAGCATAACCGCGGCCGCGCTGCCCCGGCCAGTTGGCCCGCCCGGCGCCTTGCCGCACACTCGCGCATGCTCGACGTCCGCCCGATCCCGGCCTTCCGGGACAACTACATCTGGTTGATCCGCGCAACGCCCGATGCGCGTGCCGTGGCGGTCGTGGATCCGGGAGATGCCGAGCCCGTGCTCGCGGCGCTCGCGGCAGATGGGCTGAGCCTCCGTGCGATCCTTGCGACGCATCACCACGCCGACCACGTCGGGGGAGTCGCGCAGCTCGTTGCAGATACCGGCGCACGCGCATTCGGCCCGGCGCGTGAGCGCATGCCCGCCGCGGTCGAAGCGCTCGCGGGCGGCGACGTCGCGCGCATTCCGGAACTCGGTCTCGAGTTCCGTGTCCTCGACGTACCGGGACACACGGCGGGACACATTGCCTATGCGGGTCACGGCGCGCTCTTCTGTGGCGACACGCTCTTCAGCGCCGGCTGCGGCCGCCTGTTCGAAGGCACGGCGGAGCAAATGCTCTCCTCGCTAGATGCGCTCGCCGCGCTGCCCGAAGACACCCTCGTTTACTGCGGCCACGAGTACACCGAGGCCAATTTGCGCTTCGCGATGAACCTCGAGCCCGCCAACTCAGCCATAATGGACTATGTCAAATGGGCGGCCGGCCAGAGGGCCCTCGGGCTGCCAACGCTGCCTTCTTCGATCGGGCTTGAGAGACGCGTCAATCCTTTTCTGCGAACTCGACATGAAAATGTCAAATCATCGGCTGAGCGCCGAGCCGGCAGAATGCTGCCGACTGCGGTTGCGGTATTCGCCGAAGTCCGCAGCTGGAAGGATACGTTCCGATGACTGACGCGCGAATCCGGATCCTGCCGCCGCTCATCGTGGCCGCATTCATGCTGGCCGCAGCCGGTTGCGCGACGACGCCCTCGCCCGTGCCCAACTCGCTGCCCACCGAACAGATCGTCAACGACCCGAACAGCGCGACCGAAGTCGCCTTCCCGGATGAGGAAGAAGCGCCGGCCGCGCCGCCCGAGGAACTCGAGGCCGAGGCGCCTGCCGTCGCACCGCTGACGCCGACCGTCGCCTACGGCGACGTGCTCGCACGCGTCCGCAGCAATCTCGCGCTGCCCCAGGTCAACAACGCGCGCGTGGACCGCGAAATCGAGTGGTTGCAGCGCAATCCCGACTACGTCGCGCGGGTCTTCGGCCGCGCGCAGCGCTACATGCATCACGTGGTCAATGAAGTCGAGGCGCGCGGGCTCCCGGGCGACCTCGCGCTCCTGCCGGTGGTCGAGAGCGCCTTCAACCCGTTTGCCTACTCGCGCAGCCACGCCTCGGGCCTGTGGCAGTTCATCGCGCCGACCGGCGAGCGCTATGGCCTCAAGCGCAACTACTACCAGGACCAGCGCCGCGACGTGGTCGAGTCGACGCGCGCGGCGCTCGAGTACCTCTCGCAGCTGCACGAGCGCTTCGACGGCGACTGGTTCCTCGCGATCGCCGCCTACAACTACGGCTCCGGCAACATCCAGCGCGCGATCAACCGCAACGTCGCGCTCCACCGCAGCACGGACTTCTTCTCCCTCTCGCTGCCGGCGGAGACGCGCGCCTACGTGCCGAAGTTGATCGCGCTCGCGAAGATGGTGCGCTCGCCGGAGGCCTATGGCCTCTACCTGCCGCCGATCCCGGACACGCCTTACTTCCGCATCGTCCCCACTGAAGGGCCGGTGGACCTGCGCCTGATGTCGGAACTGGCGGGCGTCGACACCGAAGAGCTGCATGCGCTGAACCCGGCGTGGAACCGCTGGATCACGGACCCGGACGGCCCGCACCGCGTGCTGATTCCCGAGGTGGTCGCCGACAACTTCGCGACCAAGCTCACTGCCCTCGACGGCCATGCCCGCGCCCGCCTCGGCATCCACACGGTTGCGGCTGGTGAATCACTGACGTCGATTGCCGGTCGCTACCAGGTGCCCGAGGCGTTCATCGACCGCATGAACGCCGGCGCGCAGATGGATCTCAAGACGGGCGACGAACTCTGGGTCCCCGCGGGCGACGTGTCGCAGCTGCGTGCCGGGCTCGGCTCGGACATGGAGCGGCGCACGCACCGCGTCAAGGACGGCGAGTCGCTCTGGAGCATCTCGCGTCGCTACGGCATGTCGGTGCCGCAGCTCGCGCGCATGAACCACGTCTCGACGGCGACCGTGTTGCAGCCGGGCCAGCGCCTGCAGGTCGCGGGCAGCGGCCCCAGCGATTCGGCCTCCGGCACGGGCTCGACGACGCGGGTCGCCTCAGCGGGTGGCAAGGTGAACTACAAGGTCCGGCGCGGCGACACGCTCTCGGACATCGCGCGCCGTTTCGAGGTGACCGTCCGCGACCTCCAGGCATGGAATAACATGGGGCGCAGCACGGCGCTGCGTGCCGGCCAGTTCCTGACGATCAAGGTCGCAGGGGATAAAAGCTTCGGCAGTTGAGTGGGCTGGGAGGGAAGGCATGGGGTTCCTGGCAGGCAAGAAGGCCCTGATCGTAGGGCTCGCGACCGATCGTTCGATCGCCTACGGCATCTCGCAGGCCATGCGCCGCGAAGGCGCTGAGCTCGCATTCTCTTACCAGAACGACCGCATCAAGGACCGCGTCGTCGAGATCGCGACCGAGCTCGGCTCGACGCTCGTGATGCCGATGGACGTCGGCATCGATGCCGAGATCGCCGCTGCCTTTGCCCGCCTGAAGGACGCCTGGTCCTCGATCGACGTCATTGTCCATTCCGTCGCGTTCGCACCGCGCGAGGCGCTCACGGGAACCTTCGTCGAGGCGACGACACGCGAGAACTTCGGCGTCGCCCACGACGTCTCGAGCTACAGCCTGACAGCGCTCGCGCGCGCGGGCCTGCCGCTCATGGAGGGTCGTGCGGGCGCGATCCTGACCCTCTCCTACCTGGGCGCCGTGCGCTCGATCCCGTCCTATAACGTCATGGGGCTCGCGAAAGCGAGCCTCGAGGCGAACGTGCGCTTCCTCGCAGCGGACCTCGGCGCGAAGAATATCCGCGTGAATGCGATCTCCGCGGGGCCGATCAAGACACTGGCGGCGGCGGGGATTCCGGGTTTCCGGAAAATGCTGCACCACGTCGAGCAGGTTTCGCCGCTCAAGCGCAATGTCACGATCGAGGACGTCGGCAACGCCGCGGCGTTTCTCTGCTCGGATCTGGCGGCGGGCATCACGGGCGAGACCCTGTACGTGGACGCCGGGTATTCGCACGTCGGGATGAGCTTCCCGGAGTAGCGAGCCCTCGAGTCGCGCGAGCAGGGGCGCTGGGTCCGGCCGGGGCCCGAGTAAGCGAATGTCCGATCTTCTGAGCGCACGAGGGCCACCGGCCGGGCCCAAGCGGCCGGCCGCCCCTACTCGAACAGCTTCGGATTCACGTCCACGTCCGCACTCGACCGCATCGACGAGATGTAGACCGTCGCGTCGGACATGGCCTGCCGGTCCCGCGCCTCGTCATGCGCCCGCTGGCGGCCGTCTGCGGCCATCGTCGCAAGCTTGCCCGGGTCCATGGCGGTGACGGTCCAGACGGCGGCGTCGCCGTTCGCAAGCGTCGCCGTGCCATAGCGTGGATTGCCCCTGGGCGCCATCGCGCGGAAAGCTGCATCCCGCACTTCGGCCGGCACGCCCGCGTCCTGGCGACCGACGGCCTTCGGATCCAGGGTCGCTGGCTCCGATTTCCACTTCGCGACGCTCGCCGCCCAGGGCGCGCCTTTGTCGAGCTCGGCGACGATCTCGCTCGCGCGCGCTGCGGCGAGCTTGCCGGCGGTCTCGAGCCGCGCCGATTCGGTGACCTCGGCGCGCACGGCTTCGAGCGGCTTCGCCCGTGACGGCTCATGGTTCTTCACGACGAGCGCGACCACCTTGCCGGGCGCCAGCTCGACGGTGCGGACTTCACGGCCGGCGATCACGTCCGGTGCGAACACGGCGTCGGTGACCTTCTTCGACATGCCGAGCTCAGGCAAGCCGGCGCGCGTGTAGTGCTCCACCTGCTTGACCGGCAGCTCCACCTTGGATGCGACCGCCTCGATGTCGCCCGAGGCTTCGAAGGCCGCGGTGTCGAGCTCTTCCTGTGCGTCGCCGAAGGCCTTTTCAACCTGCGAATGCCGAAGCTCGTTCTCGAGTTCCGCGCGCACGTCCTCGAAGGGGCGCACGGTCTCGGGCGCGGCGCTCTCGAGCTTGATCACGTGCCAGCCGAACTCGGTCTTCACCGGCCCGCGGATTTCGCCCGGCTGCATGCTCCAGACCGCATCGCCGAACGGCCCGACGAAGTCCGCGCGTTCGGCCTCGCCGAGGTCGCCGCCCGAGTCCTTGGAGCCCGGATCGTCCGACAGCTCGTGCGCGAGCGCTGCGAAGTCCTCGCCTGCCTTGGCGCGTTCGTACGCGCGCTGCGCCTTCGCCTCGGCGGCCTTGTCGTCGCCACTCGCGGCGATGAGGATGTGGCGTGCGTGGCGGCGGCCGGGCTGCGTATAGCGGGCCTTGTTCTCGTCGTAGAACTGGCGCACCGCGGCCTCGGTCACGGTCGCCTTGGCGGCGTAGGCGTCGATGTCGAGCTCGACGTAGTTCACGGTCGCCTGCTCTTCGCTCATGTAGCGCGACTTGTGCGCCTCGTAGTACGCCTGGATCGCCGCCTCGTCGAGCGCAACCCCGGACTCGAAATCCATTGCCGGCACGGTGACCCAGCCGAGCGTGCGGGTCTCGTTCCTGAGCGCGACCTGGCGTTCGAGCTCACCGGGCAGCACGAAGGCGGAGTTGTAGATGCCGCGATCGAGCTGGCGCGCGAGCACGAACTGGCGCTGCTCGGCCTCGAAGCGCTCGGGAGTCATGCCGATCGACTGCAGCGCGGCGCGATACGCGTCCGGCGAGAACTTGCCGTCCACCTGGAACGCGGGCATTTCGCGGATCGATGCCAGCACCTCGCCGTCGCTCGCCTCGAATGAGAGCTTCTGCGTGCGCTGGCGGATGAGCTCGGTCCGCACCGCATCCTCGACCACGCGCTGCTGCATCGCCGTGCGCATCTGATCGGGCACGCCGGCATCGCCCATGGCCGCCTGGATGCGCGTGAACTGCTCCTGGTAGTTGCGTCGCACTTCCTCGACCGCGACCTCGCGGCCGTTGACCTCGACCCCTTTCGCCTTCGAGAAGCTGCCGATGTTCGAGCTGAAGTTCACGCCCCAGAACACGAAGACGACGCCGAGCGCGACGAGGATCGCGACCGCAAAGATTCCTTTCAACTTGTCGTGGATGGTCTGGAGCATGTGCCGCCCGGGCCGCAAAAAACGGGGCGCTAGGTTAGCATGGCGGCGTTTCGACCCCTAGCCAGGAGCCCGCGATGCCGTCCCGTGCCTTCACACTCCTCCTTGTCCTGCTGGCGGTGCTGCCGGCCGGCGGCGCCTCCGCGGCGAAGCCCGTTTTCGCGCCTATGGACGTGTTTTCGCTCGAGTGGGCGAGCGACCCGCAAATCTCGCCGGACGGCACGCAGGTCGCCTATGTCCGCCGCTCCTTTGACGTGAAGATTGACAGGCGCCGCGGAGCGGTCTGGCTCATTGGACGCGACGGCGGCGAGCACCGCCCGCTCGCGGGCAGCGAAGCGAGCCAGTCGAGCCCGCGCTGGTCACCGGATGGCGCGCGGCTTGCCTTCGTCGCCGCCGACGCCGATGGCGCGCAGATCCACATGCACTGGTTCAAGGAAAACGTGACGGCGCGCGTGACGAACCTGCTCGACGCGCCGGCGGAGCTCGCCTGGTCGCCCGACGGCCGCCAGCTCGCCTTCGTGATGCGCGTGCCCGCCAAGCGCGAACCGCTCAAGGTCAAGCTGCAGGAAGCGCCCAAGGATGCGACCTGGGCCGAGCCGCTCAAGGCGATCGACCGGATGGTCTACCGCGCCGACGGCGAGGGCTACCTGCCGGACGCTTTCGGCCAGGTATTCGTCGTTCCGGCGGACGGCGGCGCGCCGCGCCAGCTCACGGACGGTGCCTTCGACCACGACGACGTCGCCTGGTCGGCCGATGGCAGCGAGATACTCGTCTCGGCCAACCGGCACGAGAATTCGGACACGGAGCCGAACGACAGCGAGGTCTATGCGATCGACGTCGCGACCGGCGCGATCCGTGCGCTGACGAAGCGCTTCGGGCCGGATCAGCAGCCTGCGGCATCCCCGGACGGCAAGTACGTCGCTTACACCGGCTACGACGACACCTACCAGGGTTACCAGCGCACGCGCCTGTATCTCCTGAAGCGGGACAGCGGCGAAGTGCGCGAGCTCGCGGCCGACCTCGACCGCGACGTCGTGAACCCGACCTGGAGCCGCGACGGTCGCCGCATCTATTTCGCCTACGACGACCAGGGCACGACGCGAGTTGCGGAGACGGACCTGACGGGTCGCGTCAGCAACCTGGTGGACGACCTCGGCGGCGAGGGCTGGTCGCGCCCTTACGGCGGCGGCTCATTCTCCGTCGCGAAGGACGGCACGATCGCCTACTGCGCGAATGAGGTGCTCGACCCGGCCGAGGTCGGCGTTTACGACGGCGGCAAGTCACGGCGCCTGACGCAGCTCAACGAGGACCTGCTCGCACAGCGCGAACTGGGTCAGGTCGAGGAGATCTGGAGCACGACGGCCGTCGACGGGCGCCGCGTGCAGAGCTGGCTGATCCGCCCGCCGGGCTTCGACCCCGCGAAGAAATACCCGCTGATCCTCGAGATCCACGGCGGGCCGTTCGCCAACTACGGGCCGCGTTTCGCCGCGGAGCTGCAGCTCTACGCGGCCGCCGGCTACAACGTGCTGTTCTCGAACCCGCGCGGCAGCACGAGCTACGGCGAGGAATTCGGCAACCTGATTCACCACGCCTACCCCGGCCGCGACTTCGACGACCTGATGGGCGCGGTGGACGCCGCGATCGCGCGCGGCGGCGTGGACGACAGCCGGCTGTTCGTGACGGGCGGCAGCGGCGGCGGCGTGCTGACCGCCTGGATCGTCGGCACGACCGACCGCTTCAAGGCCGCCGCGGTGCAGAAGCCGGTGATCAACTGGGCGAGCTTCGTGCTGACGTCGGACCTTCCGAACGTCTTCTACAAGTACTGGTTCAGCGCGCCGCCCTGGGAGGACTACCCGTCGTACTGGCAACGCTCGCCTCTCTCACGCGTCGGCAACGTCAAGACGCCGACCATGGTCGTGACCGGCGAGCAGGACTTCCGCACGCCGAGCCCTGAGGCGGAACAGTTCTACCAGGCCCTGCGCCTGCGCGGCGTTGACACCTTGCTCCTGCGCGTCCCCGGCGCCGGGCACTCCCTCGACGTCCACCCGTCGCAGCTCAACGCCCGCATCGCCTACATCCTCGCCTGGTTCGCCAAGCATGACGCCGCAGCTTCGACGGCTGTTGCAACGGCGGCGACTGAACCAAGCGAGCCGGGTTCGCGAGCGAGTGACTAAGTTCCGGCGGAACGAGCGAGCGAAACCCGGCGCGCGAAGGTTCAGTCGCGGGTGATCAGACCGTCAACGAAAAAGGGTCGTCATTTCTGACGACCCTTGCCGCGAAAGAATTGGCGGAGCGGACGGGACTCGAACCCGCGACCCCCGGCGTGACAGGCCGGTATTCTAACCAACTGAACTACCGCTCCAGGTCACTGGTGGGTGCTGCAGGGATCGAACCTGCGACATTCGCCTTGTAAGGGCGACGCTCTACCAGCTGAGCTAAGCACCCCGGCGGACCGGAATCCGGCCCCCTCGGAGGCGCGCAACTATACGGCATCGCCCCCGGCAAGGCCAAGTTCCGCGAGTGGCCTCAGTGCGGCTGGCTCGGCTTGATCGGGCGGCGGCTGCTGCGGCGCTCCGACTCCTTGGGCGCCTCGACGACTGGCGCCGGCTTCGGTGCGGCGGTCGTCGTCGTCACCTGCGGACTGCGTTCGAGCGCGATCTCGAGCACTTCGTCGATCCACTTGACCGGGCGGATGTCGAGCTTCGACTTGATGTTGTCCGGAATCTCGACGAGGTCCTTCTCGTTCTCGCACGGGATCAGGACGATCTCGATGCCGCCGCGCTGAGCCGCGAGCAGCTTTTCCTTGAGCCCGCCGATCGGAAGCACTTCGCCGCGCAGCGTGATTTCGCCCGTCATGGCGACATTCGCCTGCACCGGGATCTTGGTCAGTGCCGAGACCAGCGCCGTGCACATCCCGACGCCCGCGCTCGGGCCATCCTTGGGAGTCGCGCCCTCGGGCACGTGAACGTGAATGTCGATCTTCTGGTGGTAGTCGGTCTCGAGGCCGAAGGTGTCGGCGCGGCTTCGCACCACGGTCATCGCGGCCTGGATCGACTCCTGCATCACCTCACCGAGCTGGCCGGTGTAGAGGAGCTTGCCCTTGCCGGGCACCACGGCCGATTCGATCGTCAGCAATTCGCCGCCGACTTCGGTCCAGGCGAGGCCGGTCACGAGCCCGACGCGGTTCGCTTCCTCGGCGCGGCCGAAGCGGAAGCGGCGCACGCCCAGGAACTTGTCGAGGTTCGTCGCCGTCACGTTCACTTTCCTGATCTCGGGCTCGAGCAACAGCTGCTTGACCGCCTTGCGGCAGATCTTCGCGGTCTCGCGCTCGAGGTTGCGGACGCCGGACTCGCGCGTGTAGTGACGGATGATGTCGAGGATCGCGGGATCGTCGACCGTCAGCTCTCCTTCCTTCAGCCCGTTCTGCTTGACCTGCTTCGGCAGCAGGAAGCGGCGGCCGATGTTCTGCTTCTCGTCCTCGGTGTACCCGGGCAGCCGGATGACTTCCATGCGGTCGAGGAGCGGCGCGGGAATGTTCAGCGTGTTCGCCGTGCAGACGAACATGACCTCGGACAGGTCGAAGTCGACCTCGAGGTAGTGGTCGGCGAACGAGGTGTTCTGCTCCGGGTCGAGCACTTCGAGCAACGCCGACGACGGATCGCCGCGGAAGTCCATCGACATCTTGTCGACTTCGTCGAAGAGGAAGAGTGGATTGCGCACGCCCGTACGCGCCATGTTCTGCAGCACCTTGCCCGGCAGCGAGCCGATGTAGGTGCGGCGGTGGCCGCGGATCTCGGCCTCATCGCGAACGCCGCCGAGCGACATGCGCACGAACTTGCGGTTCGTCGCGCGGGCGATCGACTGGCCGAGCGAGGTCTTGCCGACGCCGGGCGGGCCGACGAGGCAGAGGATCGGGCCCTTCAGCCGCTTCACGCGCTGCGTGACGGCGAGGTACTCGACGATGCGTTCCTTGACCTTCTCGAGCCCGAAATGGTCCTCGTCGAGGACCTTCTGCGCGGCGGCGATGTCGTGGTGCACTTTCGTGCGCTTCTTCCACGGCACCTTGACCAGCCAGTCGACGTAGTTGCGCACCACTGTCGCCTCGGCGGACATCGGCGACATGAGCTTCAGCTTGTTGAGTTCCGCCGTCGCCTTCTCGCGCGCTTCCTTCGGCATGCCGGCCTTGGTGATGCGCTTTTCGAGGTCGCCGAGCTCGTTCGGGGCGTCCTCGAGGTCGCCGAGCTCCTTCTGGATCGCCTTCATCTGCTCGTTCAGGTAATACTCGCGCTGGCTCTTCTCCATCTGCGACTTCACGCGGCCGCGGATCTTCTTCTCGATCTGCAGCACCTCCATCTCGCCCTCGATCATCGACATGACCTGCTCGAGGCGGGCGCGGACGTCCTGGGATTCCAGCACCTTCTGTTTTTCGGAGAGCTTGAGCGCCATGTGCGCGGCGACGGTGTCGGCGAGCCGGCCCGGCTGCTCGATGCCGGCGAGCGAGGTCAGGATCTCGGGCGGCACCTTCTTGTTGAGCTTCACGTACTGCTCGAAATGCGAGACGACCGAGCGCGTCAGCACGTCGATCTCGCGCTCCTCGTAGACCTCGATGTCCGGCAGCGGCGTCATGTCGGCCATGAAATAGGCGTCGGCATCCAGGTTCTCGACCATGGCACGCGCGACGCCCTCGACCAGCACTTTCACCGTGCCGTCCGGGAGCTTCAGCAGCTGCAGGATGGTCGCGACCGTGCCGACCGTGTACAGGTCGCGGGCTTTCGGGTCATCGACGTCGGCCGCCTTCTGGGCGACCAGCAGGATCTGCTTGTCGCGGCGCATGGCCTCATCGAGGGCAAGGATCGATTTGTCCCGGCCGACGAAAAGCGGTATCACCATGTGCGGATAGACCACGACGTCCCGGAGCGGCAGCACCGGCACGCGGGTCGACTGGGGGGCACTCGGGGACTTGCTTTTCTCGTCAGGCACTGGGGATACCTCGGGCGTGGAGACGCCTCTCAGACGTCATGAAGGATACGTCATGGGGACAGTGCCCGCGCGAAACAAGTCGCAAGACTGAAGGGTGACCGGAGGGGACAGTCCCCTTCAGATGTGCGGACCGTCACGCCTGCGATGTCGCGGGATCTGAAGGGGACAGTCCCCTTCGCGGCTTCGGTCAGTGTCCGTCCGAGCCAGCGGCGCGGCGGATCTCGGGTGCCGCGACCTGGGACTCGTCGCTGCGGTAGACGAGGTAGGGCTTGCTGTCGCCCAGGATCACGGTCTCGTCCACGACGACCTTGGC
>DATBSX010000268.1:0-3075 GCA_036559565.1 Steroidobacteraceae bacterium
GCCCGGATGCGGCGTCAGGATCCAGTCGGCGCGGCGACGCGGCGACGCGGCGAGGAGAGTCAGGGCATCCGCATCCACAACGAGCGGCCGCGCAGCGCTGATCGCGACCGCGAAGGCCTCCTCCGCGCGCCGGTCCGTGCCGAGGCCCGGGCCGATCGCGACGGCACCGGCGGCATCGACGAGTAATTCGAGCTCATGGCGGGATGCGATCGGGCGCACGATCAGCTCGGGCCGCGCTTCGACGATCGGAATCGCGCCCTCCGCGCTCGTCGCGATGGTGACCAGCCCCGCACCCGTGCGCAGTGCGGCCTCGCCCGCGAGCCGCGCCGCGCCCGCCATGGCGAATCCGCCGATCACCAGTACGCGGCCATGCTCGCCCTTGTGCGCCGTGCGCGAACTCACCGGCAGCGCCGCCGCCACGACGGCCGGTCGGATGCGCCGCAGTGCCGGCGTCTCCCGCTCGCGAATGCCTGCGGGAAGGTCGAGGCCCGCCAGCTCGAGTGCGCCGACGTGGTTCGGCGCCTCGCCGAGATAGTGGCCCGTCTTCAGGGCGATGAATGCAAGCGTGCGCGTTGCACGGATCGCGATTCCCCGTGGCAAGCCAGTGTCCGCGTCGAGTCCCGATGGGATGTCGAGCGCGAAGACCGGCAGTCCCGCGCGATTGACGAGTTCGATGCAGCGGCGAAACGCGCCGTCCACTGGACGGTCGATGCCGGTGCCGAGCAGGGCATCGACGATGAGTTCCGAGCCGTCGGGCACCTCTGCGTCGAATGCCGGCGCCTGCCCGCCGCCGGCACGGAAATCCGCAAACGCCCGCGCAGCATCGCCGCGAAGGTTTCCCGGTTCCGTGAGTGCGGCAACGCGCACGTCAAGCCCCGCCGCGCGACCCATCCGCGCAAGCACGTAGCCGTCGCCCGCATTGTTGCCGGCGCCGCACAGCACTGCGATCCGCGAGGCACGCGGCCAATGGCGCCGCAGCGCATCGAGCGCAGCACGGCCTGCGCGCTGCATCAGGTCATAGCCCGCAATCCCCGCGGAATCGATCGCGTGGCGGTCCATGGCGCGCACCGCGGCGGCCGAATAGACCTCGGCGGGTAGCCCATCCATCGGCGCGATTATACTGGCTGTGCGCGACGCGCCTTCCCACATGACCCGCACACTCACAACCGGCGAACTCGCAGAATTGCGCGCACGGCTCGACGCGCTCGCACGCGAACTCGGCTTTGACCAGGTCGGCGTCGCGGGTATCGAGCTTGCCGAGGACGAGGCCAACCTCGAGCGCTGGCTCGCCGAGCAGCGTCACGGCGGAATGGATTACATGGCGCGGCACGGGTCGCGCCGCAGCCGGCCGCAGGAGCTCGTGCCCGGGACGCTTCGCGTCATCAGCGTACGCATGGCGACCACGGCGCCCGACGCACGCGCGCCCGCTGAAGTACTCGCGGACGGCCGGAAGGGCTACGTCGCCCGCTACGCGCTCGGGCGCGACTACCACAAGGTATTGCGCGGCCGGCTCGCGTCGCTCGCTTCGAAGCTCGAGGCGGAGATCGGCCCGTTCGGCTACCGCGCGTTCGTGGATTCGGCGCCGGTCATGGAAAAGCCGCTCGCGCGGAACGCGGGCCTCGGCTGGATCGGCAAGCACACGAACCTCATCAACGAGCGTGCCGGCTCACTCTTCATGCTGGGCGAACTCTTCACCGACCTGCCGTTGCCGGTGGACGCGCCGGCCAAGGACCGCTGCGGCAGCTGCAGCGCCTGCCTGCCCGCCTGCCCGACCGGCGCGATCACCGCGCCCTACCAGCTCGATGCGCGACGCTGCATTTCCTACCTGACGATCGAGCACCACGGCGACATTCCCGAGGCATTGAGGTCCGCGATCGGCAACCGGATCTTCGGCTGCGATGACTGCCAGCTCGTCTGCCCCTGGAACAAGTTCGCGCGCGTCGCAGCCGAGCCGGATTTTCGCGTGCGGCACCGGCTCGATGCGCCGGACCTGATCGAGCTATTTGGCTGGAGCGAGCAACACTATCTCGCGAGGACCGAAGGGAGTGCACTGCGCAGGCTCGGTTTCCGGCGCTGGCTGCGAAACCTCGCGGTTGCACTCGGCAATTCGCCGCATTCAGCCGAAGCGGTGGCGGCCCTGAGCGCGCGCCGCGATGACCCCGACCCAGTCGTGCGCGAACACGTCGGCTGGGCGCTTGCGCGCCAGGCGGCTAGCCGCGGACCGGATTGACGTAGTGCCGGCCGCTCGTCGTGCGGCGAATCGTCTCGAAGAGGTCGTCGAAGTCGCGCGAATTGTTGGCGGGATCGATCTCCGCTGTATTGACGATCAGCAGCGGCGACGCCGTGTACTGGTGGAAGTAGCGCGTGTACGCGTCGCCGAGCCGCTCGAGGTAGGCAGCGTCGATGTACTTCTCGTAGGGAACGCCGCGCCTGTCGATGCGGGCGAGCAGCACATCCACCGGCGCCTGCAGGAACACGACGAGATCCGGCACCGGAGCGTCCATCGCAAGGCGCGTGTACACCTGGTCGTAGAGCTTAAACTCCTCGTCGTCCAGCACGATGCGCGCGAACAGCCGGTCCTTGTCCAGCATGTAGTCCGCGACGCGCACCTGCGCGAAGAGGTCATGCTGGCGAAGCTCCGAGAGCTGGCGTGCGCGCTGGAACAGGAAGTAGAGCTGGGCCGGGAACGCGGCCGCGCGGCGGTCCTTGTAGAAGCGCTCGAGGAAGGGATTCTCCATCGGCTGCTCGAACACCGTGCCGGCGCCCACGGCCTCGGCGAGCTTGCGCGCAAGGCTCGTCTTGCCGACGCCGATCAGCCCTTCGACGACCACCAGCCGGTGCGGCCAGCTTTCGCGCTTTTCCTCAGTCGTCACCGGATCCCCGTGCGGCGAGCCGCTCGATACCCTCGGGCGAAACCTGGTCTCTGAGCCGGCGGACTCGAGCGAATCCCGGCACCCAGAGCTCCGCGGCGATTTCCGCCAGAGGATACAGCACGAAATTACGCTGGTGCAGGCCCGGGTGCGGCAGCGTCAGTCCCGGTTCGTCCCGGCGTTCGTCCGAATACACGACGAGGTC
>DATBSX010000269.1:0-6243 GCA_036559565.1 Steroidobacteraceae bacterium
TTCTGCACGTTGTGCGTGGCGCGGCCCTCGAGCGTCGCCGGGATCAGGTGGGTCCAGACGAGCGGAATGTGGCTGCCGCGGTCGTAGAGCGTCATCATCTGGCCGTTGACGCCGGCTTCGAGCGCGCAGGCGCGCCCGCCCGCGCGGATGTGCTCGCGCACCAGCGTGTGCTGCGGGTTCATCGTCACGTAGCAGATGTTCTCCGCGTCCGTGTGCGCCGACATCTTGAGCACGAGCGGGTCGTCCGCGTTCAGCACGGCGCAGTGCTTCGCGATCTCGACCACGACACGCTTCACCTCGGCGAGCTGCTCGAGCGTCTCGATGCCCTTGAGCCCGAGGTGATCCGCCTGGACGTTCAGCACCGCGCCGACATCCACTTCGGAGACGCCCATGCCGGCGCGCAGCAGTCCGCCGCGCGCGGTCTCGAGCACGGCGGCGTCGATGTGCGGATCGGAGAGCACCATGCGCGCCGAGACGGGACCGGTCATGTCGCCGGAGACGGTCCGCTGCCCGTCGATGTAGACGCCGTCCGTCGTCGTGAGTCCTGGCGTGTAGCCGGACATCTTCAGGATGTGCGCGAGCATGCGCGCCGTCGTCGTCTTGCCATTCGTGCCGGTGATCGCCGCGATCGGCACGCGCGATGGCGAGCCCTGCGGAAACAGCATGTCGATCACGGGGCCGGCGGCGTCGCGCGGCGTGCCCTCCGAAGGCGCGACGTGCATGCGGAAACCGGGCGCCGCATTGATCTCGCAGATGCCGCCGCCGATCTCGCGGTAGGAGAGCGTGATGTCCTTCGACAGGAAGTCGACGCCGCCGACGTCGAGGCCGATCGCCTTCACCGCTCGCACCGCCATGTCGCGGTTGTCCGGGTGGATCACGTCGGTAACGTCCGTCGCCGTGCCGCCGGTCGACAGGTTCGCCGTCGAGCGAAGGTAGACGCGCAGTCCCGTCGCAGGCACGGATTCCGCGGTGAGCTCCGCGCGCGCGAGCATCATCTGCGCCTGCGCGTCGATCTCGAGCCGCGTCAGGACCTTCTCGTGGCCGACGCCGCGGCGCGGGTCCTGGTTCACGATCTCGACCAGCTGGGCGACCGTGTGCTCGCCGTCGCCGACGACGTGGCCAGGCGTGCGGCGGGTCGCGGCGATCAGCTCGCCGTTGACGACGAGCAGGCGGTGGTCGTCGCCCTCGAGGTAGGTCTCGACGATGACGGAGCGCGAGTGCTCGCGCGCGACGAGGAATCCCTTCGCGACTTCCTCGTCGCTCATCAGCCGGATCGAGATGCCGCGGCCGTGGTTGCCGTTGTAGGGCTTGGTCACGACCGGGTGGCCGAGCCGGTTCGCGGCGCGCACCGCCTCGCGCTCGTTCTGCACGAGCTCCTGGCGCGGGACCGGGAGCCCGAGCGCGGCGAGGATGCGGTTCGTCTCTTCCTTGTCGCTTGCGAGCTCGACCGAGATGTGCGGCGTGCGGCCGGTGACCGTCGCCTGGATGCGCTGCTGGTACTTGCCGTGGCCGAGCTGGATCAACGACTGGTCGTTGAGCCGCAGCCACGGGATGCCGCGCTTCTCGGCGGCGTGCACGAGCGATGCCGTGGACGGCCCGAGCGCGCGGCGCTGCGCGAAGCGGATGTACTCGTCGCGCGCGGTCGGCCAGTCCCAGCCTTCCGGCACGCTGCCGGCGGGCCGCAGCTTTTCGGGCAGCAGCGAGCAGAGCAGGCGCATCGCCAGCTCGCCCGCGGCGACGCCTTCCTCGCGCTCGGCATATTCGTAGACGACGGAGTAGAGGCCGGGACGGTCCATGCTTCGCGTCTTGCCGAAGCTGACGTCCTCGCCGGCGACGTTCTGGAGTTCCAGCGCAACGTGCTCGAGCACGTGGCCGAGCCAGGTGCCCTCGTCCTCGTTCATGCGGCGGATGAACCCGCCGGGCGTCTGGTAGGAGCAGCCGTGCTCGGCGAGGCCGGGCAACGCCGCGACCAGGCCGTCGACGAATCCCTTGCCTAGCTTGCCGGTCGGCCAGGCCTCGAGGGCGCCGAGCTCGAGCTCGAGCCGGATGACCGGAAAGCGGGCGTAATGCGACGGCCCGACATAGATGGAACGGTCGAGGATGCGCATGGCGAGCAGCCATTACCTGCGAAACGTCGAGCAGGCAATGATCGCACACCAGGCCGCACCGGCGTAGAAGGCACCCCCGGCCGGCCGCGGCCCGTGGCCGAAGGGCCGGGGGCGGCATCCTGGGACTGCCGCCCCGCGAGTTGGCCGGTGAGGCTCGTCAGGCGGCCTTGCCGGTCGCCAGCGCGTGTACGTCGGCGGCCCGGAGCGACTTGCCGCCGATCGCCCAGTCGCCCTGCTCGAATTCCTTGATGCGGACCCAGGTGACGCCGCGCATGGCTTCACCTTCGACTTCGATCATCGCTGCGGTGACCTTGGCGATGAGTTCCTGCTTCTGTTTCGGCGTGAAGACGTCCTTGATCAGGTCGATGGTCACGAGAGGCATTTTGAGTCTCCTGAATGGATGGAAGGAATGAGTCGGACTAGTGGCCCGCGGCGCCGGACGGCATGGCGTCGAGCGGCGATTCGAAGGCGATGAAGAGGACGCAGGTCACGTCGCTGACGCAGGCTGCGCGATGCGCTCGCCCGGCGGGACCGTAGGCGTAGCTGCCGGGCGTGAGTCGTGCGGTCGCCTGGCCCTCGTAAGTCACATCCAGCTCGCCGGCAACCAGGACCATGCGTTCCGCGGACGTGTGCGTGTGCAGCGCGATCTGCGATTTCGCAGGAACCTTGAAGAAGACGTCGACGTTCGGCTTCGAGGGATCGCCGTGCAGCACGGCGATGGCGCAGCCCGCCGGCAGGAAGTCCGGGCAACCGCTCCACTGCAGTCCCGCGTCGCCCGCCGCCCTCGCGAGCGCCGGCTCGGCGCCCGGCGCCTCGGCAGTGGCTCGCGTGGCGAAGAAGGTCGGGAGTGCGAACGCGGCGATGCAAAACGCCGTTGCCAGCCGGAGACTGCGGTTCACCGATCGTGTCTTCATGGCGATGTCTCCTGTCCTGGGTGGTGGGCCGCGCTCGGCCGCTGTGGACGTCACCTTGGCAGGCTCCGACCGGCGAAGCTTGCAGACGGCGTGGAGAATTCATGGAGTTTGGGTGGGAGCTGCCGGCCCGGTGCTCTATGCTCGCGGCCATGATTTACCGGTTCGGCGAATTCGAGCTGGACCTGGCGAGGGTCGAGTTGCGCGCGGGCGGCGTCCCTTGCCCGCTGGAACCGCAGGTCTTCGCCTTGCTCGCCCTCCTGGTCGAAAACCGGCAACGCCTCGTCTCCCGGGACGAGCTCATCGAAAAAGTGTGGGACGGGCGCATCGTCTCGGACTCCGCCGTCTCGAGCCGCATCAAGTCCGCGCGGCAGGCGCTCGGGGACGACGGCACGGCCCAGCGCTACATCCGTACCGTGCACGGGCAGGGTTTCCGCTTCGTGGTTCCGGTGAAGGCGGTCCAGGCCGGGAGCGTGATCGTGCCGGACGCGGCCGCCTCCCATCCGGAGACCGTGCGTGCCGAGTCGATGAAGCCGTCAATTGCCGTGCTGCCGTTTCGCCTGCTGGGCGATGCCGGACCGTACGCGGCCGTGGCCGAAGCGCTGCCCGACGAACTCATCATCGACCTCGCGCGCCTGCGCTGGCTCTTCGTCACCGCTCGGGGTTCGTCGTTCCGGTTGCGCGCCTCGGACGCGGACATGGGGGAGATCGGCCGGCTGCTCGGCATCCGCTACTGCGTCACCGGGACGGTGGAGATCCTCGGCAAGACGCTGGTCGTCAGCGTCGAGCTCGTGGACACGCGCGACGCCGGCATCGTCTGGGCCGAGCGCTTCGCCGGCTCGCTCGACGACGTGCACCGCGTGCGCGAGGAAATCCGCTCGAGAGTCCTCGCCGCGCTCGAAATCCAGATCCCGCTGCACGAGGCCGCGCTCGCGCGCCTCAACGTGAGCGAAGACCTCAACGCCTGGTCCGCCTACCACCTCGGCCTGCAGCACCTGTATCGGTTCAATCGCCAGGACAATGCGGCGGCTACGGCGCTTTTCCAGCGCGCCATCGGCCGTGATCCCGCCTTCGCGCGGGCGCATGCGGGCCTCTCGTTCGTCCACTTCCAGACTGCGTTCCTGCGCAACACGGACGACTTTGCGGGCGAAGTGGACGAGGCGCGGCGTTTCGCCGCGCGCGCGCTGGAGCTCGACGCGATGGACCCGTTCGTGAACTTCGTAATGGGCCGAACCTACTGGCTGGAGGGTGACCTCGACGGCGGCCTGCCCTGGCTCGAGCGCGCGACCGCCCTCAGCCCGAATTACGCACAGGGGATCTACGCGCGCTCGTTCACCGAAACGCTTGCGGGCCGCGCGGTCGAAGGCCGCGGGCACGTGGATCTCGCGATGCGGCTCTCGCCTCTCGATCCGCTCTACTACGCGATGCTGGGCACGCGCGCGTTCACGCACCTGGTGGAGGGCGAGGACGAGCAGGCGGCCGGGTGGGCGGAGCGTGCGGCGCGCGCCCCGGGTGCGCACGTCCTGATCGCCATGATCGCGAGCGCGACGCAGGCGCTGGCGGGCGACGAAGCGGCTTCCAGGTCCTGGGCCGCCAACGTGCGCGACCGCAATCCCGCGCTCACCCGCGACGATTTCTTCCGTTCATTTCCGATGAAGTCCGCGGCCGTGCGGACCCGCCTCTCCGAAGCGCTCGCGCGCCGCGGATTCTAGGACCGGCTGTCCTATTGCTTGGCCTGCACGAGCGACGATGCCGAGGTCTGGCGCGTGTGCAGGTTGAAGGTCGCGCCGGCCGTCAGGATGTGGACGACCAGGCCGAGAATGCAGATCGGCTGGCCCTCGGTCGCGCTGTCCACAGACGAGAAGCTGACTTTCGACGCGTCGACGACCGTGATGCCGCCGCTGCCTTCCACTTCCAGCGTCTCGTCCGGCCCGATGAAGGCGGCCGTGTCCTCATCGAGGCCAATGCCGACCGCGAACGGGTTGTAGGCGAGCGCCGTGATCAGCCGCCCGAGGCGGTCGCGCTCGCGGAAATGCTGGTCGATGATGAAGCGGTTCGTGAGCCCGAGCCCCGGCGCGAGCCGGACGCTGCCTGCGATCGCGGCTGAGCCGTCGTCGCCGAAGGCGATCATGTGTTCCGACAGGATCGAGGCGCCCGCGCTCGTGCCGCCGACGGTGACGCCGCGCGCATTCTGCGTGCGGATCAGTTTCGCGACCGGCGTGCCGCCGAGGAGCGTCGTGAGCCGGAGCTGGTTGCCGCCCGTGAAGAAGATGCCGCTCGCTTCCGTGATGCGCGCCAGGCGGCCCGGTTCCTGGCAATCGCGGCGTGTGTCGAAGTCCATGACGTCGACGCGGCGCGCGCCGAGGTCGCGGAAGAGCTTCTCGTAGCGATCGCCGGTTTCGTGCGCGCGGCTCGCGGTCGGGATCACGACGATGTCCGCCTCGTCGCCGCCGGAGACCTTCACGAAGCGCGCGAGGATGCGCGGGTCGTTCTCCTTGTTCTCGGCGCCGCCGATCGGGACGATGCAGCCGCGCGTTTCGCCTTGCGGGACCCGGCTCGGGCTCATGGCCTCAGCCCCCGAGCGCGGACTTGATGCGCGCCGACAGCGCGCCCATGTCCGTGCGTCCCTGGACTTTCGGCTTCAGCACGCCCATGACCTTGCCCATGTCCTTCATGGACGCGGCGGAAGTCGAGGCGATCGCCTCGCGGATCATCGCGTCGAGCTCGGCGTCGCCGAGCTGCGCGGGAAGATAGGCGGAGAGGACGGCGATCTCGGCGGTTTCCTTCGCCACGAGGTCGGCGCGGTTGCCGGCCTGGAACTGGGTGACGGATTCCTTGCGCTGCTTGATCATCTTGTCGATGACGGCGAGCACCTGTGCGTCGTCGAGCTCGATGCGCTCGTCGACTTCGCGCTGCTTGATGCCGGCCTGGAGCATGCGGATGCAGGAGAGGCGATCCTTCTCGCCCGCCCGCATCGCCGCCTTCATGTCTTCCGTGATGCGCGCCTTAAGGCTCATCCCAGGGGTCAACGCGTGGCGCTGCGCCCGCCGTCGCGGGAGGCGCGCTTCAGGTGCCGCTTGATGGCGGCGGCCTTCTTGCGTTTCCGTTCCTGAGTGGGCTTCTCGTAGAATTCCCGGCGACGGAGTTCCGTCAGGACACCGGCCTTTTCACAGGCGCGCTTGAAACGACGCAGGGCGGCGTCGAAATACTCGTTTTCGCGGATG